>JBAZYO010000011.1 GCA_041659285.1 Vicinamibacterales bacterium
GCCGAAGTACGTCTCCACCGTGGACAGCGGCAACCTGGCCGGCGCGCTGCTGGCGCTGGCGGTCGGCCTGCGGGCGCTGGCGAAGCACGCGGACACCGGACCCGAGCAGGCGGCGCGGCTCGACTCGCTCGCCGGGCGCGCCTCGGCCTACTTCGACGAGATGAACTTCTCGTTCCTCTACGACCGCAAGCGCCGGTTGTTTGCGATTGGCTACCGCCTGGCCGACAGCCTCGGCGCGGCGCGGCTCGACACCTCGTTCTACGACCTGCTGGCCTCGGAAGCGCGCCTGGCCAGCTTCATCGCCATCGCCAAAGGCGACGTGCCCGAAGTCCACTGGTTCCGCCTCGGCCGGCTGATCACCAGCGTGCACGGCGCGCCGGTGCTGCTGTCGTGGTCGGCCACGATCTTCGAGTACCTGATGCCGCTGCTGCTGATGCGCAGCTACCCGGCGACGCTGCTCGACTCGTCGTGCCGCATGGCGGTGCGGCGGCAGATCGACTACGGCGCCACCCGCGGCTTGCCATGGGGCATCTCGGAATCGGCGTACACCTCCGTCGACCGCCACGGCAACTACCAGTACAAGGCCTTCGGCGTGCCCGGACTCGGGCTCAGGCGCGGTCTCGGTGACGAGGTGGTCGTGGCGCCGTACGCCACGGCGCTGGCGGTGATGATCGACCCGGCCAAGGGCGCCCGCAACCTGCGGCGTCTGGCCGAAGCCGGGCTGTTCGGCGACTACGGGTTCTACGAGGCGATCGACTACACCGATCGCGGCAGCGGCGCGCCGCGCAAGACCGGGCAGGGCATGGTGGTCCCCGCCTTCTTCGCCCACCACGCCGGCATGTCAATGGTCGCGCTCGCCAACGCCATCACCCGCGACCGGATGATCGAGCGCTTCCACGGCGACCCGCGCGTGCGGGCTACCGAACTGCTGCTGCAGGAACGCATTCCCCGGCAGCAGCCGATTACCGAGCCGCGGCCGTTGAACCAGATGCTGGTGACGGCGCCGTCGCTGGGCGTGCCGATCCGCCGCTACAAGACCGCGCACACGGTGTTCCCGCACTCGCAGTTCCTCTCGAACGGCAAGTACGTGACCGTGGTGACCAACGCCGGCGGCGGCGCCAGCTTCATCGACCGCTCCGCCGTCACGCGCTGGCGGCAGGATGCGACCACCGACCCCGGCAGCCAGTTCATCTACCTGCGCGACATCCGCAGCGAAGCGGTGTGGTCGCCCACCTATCAGCCGGTGCGGCAGGAAGCGGACAGCTACCTGGCCACCTTCATGCCCGACAAGGCCACCTTCGATTCGAAGCACCAGGAGATCGCGGCGCGTCTCGAAGTCGCGGTGGCGCCCGAACACGACGTTGACATCCGCTACCTGCAGCTGGTCAACCACAGCGACCGCATCCGTGAGATCGACGTCACCAGCTACGTCGAGGTCGCGCTGGCGTCGCTGCGTGACGACTTCGCCCATCCCGCCTTCGGCAAGCTGTTCGTCGAAACGGAGTACATGCCGGAGCGGTCGGCGCTGCTATGCCACCGCCGCCCGCGCGACGCGCGCGACCCCGGCATTTGGGCGATGCACGTGATGAGCCTCGAAGGCCGGCCCCAGGGCTCGCTCGAATGGGAAACCGACCGCGCCCGCTTCATCGGCCGCGGGCGCACGCTCGCCGATCCGATCGCGCTCGACGGCCGCCCCTTGTCGGGGACCACGGGCTACGTGCTGGATCCGATCCTCAGCTTGCGCCAGCGCATCCGCATCTCGCCCGGCGAATCGGCGCGCCTGTGCTTCGCCACCGGCATTGCCCCGGATCGCGAGACGGCGCGGGCCCTCGCGCAAACCTATCGCGACCCGAGCACCGCGGCACGAACCCTGGCCCTCGCGCTCGCGAACTCGCAGAGCACGCGGCGGCACATGGACATCTCCGCCGACGAGGCCGTGCTCTTCGAGCGGCTGGCGTCGCGCGTCGTCGGCGGCGACGGCTCGCTGCGGCCCCGCGCCGACGTGCTGGCGGCCAACGAGCTCGGGCAGAACAGCTTGTGGCCGCACGGCATCTCCGGCGACTTGCCCCTCCTGCTGGTGCGCGTGCTGGACGAGCAGCTGAACCTGGTCCGCGAAGCGCTCGAGGCGCAGGAATACTGGCGGATGAAGGGCCTGAAAGTGGACCTGGTCATCCTCAACGAGCACCCGGTCAGTTACATGGACGAAGTCCAGGCGCGCCTGACCTCCCTCCTGGACGACGGCCCGTGGCGCATGTGGAAGCACCAGCCTGGGGGCGTGTTCCTGTTGCGGACCGACGTCATGGGCCACGGTGAGCGCATGCTGTTCCATGCGGTCGCCCGCGCGGTCATGGATACCAGCCGCGGCGACCTCCGCGCCCACCTCGCGCGGCCGCCCCTCGCGCCGGTCGCCTCCGTCGCGCTCACCTCCGGCGACAAGCTGCCGGGGGTTGCCTCACCCGACCTGGCGCACCCGTCCTGGCCGAGCATGAGCGTGAGCGCGCCGGCCCTGACGATGGGCAACGGACTCGGCGGCTTCGCCGACGGCGGCAAGACCTACGCGATCGTGCTCGAAGGCGACCAGGACACGCCGGCGCCGTGGTCCAACGTGATCAGCAACCCGCGGTTCGGCACCGTGGTGAGCTCCAGCGGAGCGGCGACGACATGGTCGGAGAACAGCCGAGAGAACCGGTTGACGCCGTTTGCCAACGACCCGGTCACCGACCCCAGCGGCGAAGCGATCTACATCCGCGACGACGACAGCGGGGCGGCGTGGTCGCCGACACCCGGCCCCTTGCCGCGCCAGCGGACCAGCGGGCGCTTCCTGATCCGGCATGGTGCCGGGGTGACGCGGTTCTCGCGGTCGTTCCAGGGCGTGCATCATCAACTCGAGGTCTTCGTCGATGCCGACGACCCGGTGAAGTACTCCCACTTGACCCTGGTCAACACGACGCAGACGCAACGCCACCTGAGCGTGTTCGCCTACAACGACTGGGTGATCGGGCCGCCGCGCGAAGGCGAACAGCGTCACGTGACCACCGGCTACGACGCCGTGCGCGGCGCGGTGCTGGCCACCAACGCCTACAACACCGAGTTCGCGGGCCGCGTCTGCTTTGCGGCGGCCAGCGAACAGCCGGTGTCGGCCACCGGCAACCGGCGATCGTTCATCGGCCGCAACGGTTCGGCCGGGCAGCCGTCGGCGCTGCGTGACGACAGCCTGACCGGCGAGTTCGGCGCCGGCCTCGACCCGTGCGCGGCCCTCCAGCTTCGCATCACGCTCAACCCGGGCGAGTCGCGCAAGCTGGTCTTCCTGCTCGGCGAGGGCCGCGACCGCGTGCATGCGCTGAAGCTGATCGAAGCCCACGGTTCCCCGGACCAGGCCGCTGCGGCGCTCGACCAGGTCCAGGCCTTCTGGGATCGCACCCTCGACGTGGTGAAGGTCCACACGCCGGACGATTCGTTCGACCTGATGATGAATCGCTGGCTGCTCTACCAGGACCTGTCGTGCCGCATCTGGGCGCGCGCCGGCTATTACCAGCCGGGCGGCGCCTACGGGTTCCGCGATCAATTGCAGGACGTGATGGCGCTGATGCTGGCGGCGCCGCAGCTGGCGCGCCAGCACATCCTGCGCGCGGCGGGGCGGCAGTTCGCGGAAGGCGACGTGCAGCACTGGTGGCACGAACCGGCCGGCCGCGGCTTGCGCAGCCGCTGTTCCGACGACCTGCTGTGGCTGCCCTTCGTCGTCGCGGAGTACGTCCGCACCACCGGCGACACCGGCGTGCTCGACGAGCAGGTCCCGTTCCTGTCGGCGCCGCCGCTGCCGGAGGGCGAGCCCGAGGCCTACGAGCAGCCGACCCTGTCGGGCGAGATGGGCACCGTCTTCGAGCACTGCCGGCGCGCGATCGATCGCGGCCTGACCAGCGGCGCGCACGGCCTGCCGCTGATCGGCGCCGGCGACTGGAACGACGGCATGAACCGGGTCGGCGCCGAGGGCCGCGGCGAAAGCGTGTGGCTCGGCTTCTTCATCCACACCGTGCTGACCAACTTCATTCCCGTGTGCGAGGCCCGGGGGGAACACGCCGTGGCCGCGCGATTCCGCCAGCAGACGCGCCACCTGTCGTCGCGGCTCGAAGAGGCGTGGGATGGCGAATGGTATCGCCGCGGCTACTACGACAATGGCCGGCCGCTGGGGTCGGCGCAGAACGACGAGTGCGTGATCGATTCCATCTCGCAGTCGTGGGCGGTGCTGTCGGGGGCGGTGCCCCAGCGCTTCGCCGAGCGCGCCATCGACGCCGTGCGCGCATCGCTGATCGCCCGCCAGTCGAAGGTCATCCTGCTGCTCACGCCGCCCTTCGACAAGTCCGACCAGGATCCCGGCTACATCAAGGGCTACCCGCCGAGCGTCCGCGAGAACGGCGGCCAGTACACCCATGCGGCGGTGTGGGTGGTGATGGCCATCGCCAAGCTGGGCAGCGGCGACGAGGCCAGCGAGCTGTTCCACATGATCAACCCGATCAACCACTCGCGCACGGCCGCGGAAGTGGCGCGCTACCGGCTCGAACCGTACGTGCTGGCCGGTGATGTCTACGCGCGGCCGCCGCACGCCGGCCGGGGTGGCTGGAGCTGGTACACCGGATCGGCCGGATGGCTGTACCGGGCCGGCCTCGAAAACATCCTCGGCCTCCGCCGCCGCGGCGACACGTTCATGGTGGACCCGTGCGTGCCCTCGTCGTGGGGCGAGTACTCAATCGAGTGGCGCCACGGATCGTCGCGATATGACATCCAGGTGACGAACCCCGATCGCCTCTGGAACGGCGTGATCCGCGCCGAACTCGATGGCAGCCAGGTGAATCACCTGGCGATGCCGCTCGTCGATGACGGCGCGACGCACGTCGTGCGCATCACGCTGGGCCGCCGAACCTAGCCGCCGAGAGCTCTTTCGCGTCTTCGTCGCGGCCCGCCCCGTTGTCTCAGCCGCAGATTTCGCAGATTTCACAGATTGGCTGTGGCCCGCGGAGCGGCCGCAGGCCGCTGCCACGAATCAGGCGACGCGAATTCAAGAGAGACCCATCACAGCCGACAGTTTCTCTTGAATTCGCGTCGCCTGATTCGTGGCCAGACGCAAGTAGTGCCGGGGGCTGTGTCACCGATAGTCGTCGCGCGCCGGCGCGAACGCGTCGAGCACGCGGCACGCGGTGATGCCGCGGCCCGAGTGCCGCGCGTCCGGCGGAATCACGAACACCATCCCCGGGGTCAGCCGATGGGCGATCCCGTCCACGACCAGTTCCAGTTCCCCCTCGAGCACGCTGACGATCTGCTCATGCGGATGCTGGTGCTCGGGGAACGCCGCGCCGGCGTCCACTTCGACCCACGAGTGGGTCTGGCGGTCGGTGTGAATGAGCCGGGCGCGCAGGCCTGGGAAGATCTCGCGCATGGGCAGGGCGTTGAGGGTCATGAGCGGCATGCCGATACCCTACAACAATCGCAAGATCCGGGGCGCGCGGAGTGGCCGCAGGTCGCAGCCCGACACCGGCTTCGCCGGTGTCCGCGGGCCAGGTATCCCAATACCAGGGCGCGCCGGTCACCGTGACGGCATCGGCGTCATCTATGTCATCTGCGGCCCTGGGTTAGCGCAGCAACGCGCTCATCTCCGGGTCGCGGGTGATGACGGCGCGGGCATAGCCACAAATCGGCACCACCGCCAGGTGGCTTTCCCGCGCCCAATCGACGGCGGCCTGGACCAGTTGGCGGCCCAGTCCGGTGCCCCGGAGTTCCGGCGCGACCTCGACATATTCGATCCGCATCATGCCGGCATCCGGCTGCGTGAAGTCGAGCGAGCCGAGTCGTTCGCCATCGATGCGCAGGACAAACGCCTGCACCCCGCCCGCGCCTTCGCGAGTCACTGTCACCGTGGCGTTGGGTTTCATTCCTTGATTCTGGCGCAGAACAGGCGCGGCTCGCCCGGCGCGGGCGCGGCAAACGGGTGGCGGGGCTGGGTCATTCCTTATTGTCTTTGTCTCCACCCCTTCCGAACAAGCGGGCCCAGAAGCCGCGCTTGTTCGGCGGCGGCTCCACCCGCGCGTCGCGCGCGGCGCCGGGCGGGCGCGGCACCCACGCCGCGGCGGCCCCGCGGGTCGCCGCCTTCATGAAGCGCGCCCACATCGGCACCGCCAGTTCCGATGCGTAGCCGCCGCGGCGAATGGTGCGCGGCTGGTCGAAGCCGATCCACACGCCGGCGGCCACCGCCGGCGTGAAACCCACGAACCAGGCATCGCGGTAGTCATTGGTGGTGCCGGTCTTGCCGCCAGCGGGCAGCGTGAATCCATCACGCCGCGCGGCGGATCCAGTGCCGGCGTCGATCACGCCGCGCAACATGTCGGCCATCAGGTACGCGGTGACCGGCTGAATGGCTTGGCGGGGCGCCGCCACCGACTCGAAGAGCAACGCGCCATCGGCGTCCACCACCTTGCGAATCAACCACGGCGGGGTCACGACGCCGCCGTTGGCGAACGCGGTGTAGGCGGAGGTCATCGCCGCCAGCGTGACTTCGCCGGAGCCGAGCGCCACCGACGGAACGCCCGGCAGATCGGTAAAGCCGAACGCGCGCGCCGATTGCAGCACGCGCGGCAGGCCAATCTCGTCCAGCAACCGCACGGCGGCGCGGTTGCTCGACAGCCGCAAGCCGTCGCGCAAGGTCAACGACTCGTCGGTCACGTGCTCGTCGTCCGGAGACCACGAGGTATTGGCGACCCGCAGGGGCTCATTGAGTCCATCGATCGTGTCATCGGGTCCGAAGCCGGCTTCAAGCGCCGCGGCGTAGACGAAGGGCTTGAACGCGGAGCCCGGCTGGCGGCGGGCCTGCAGCGCGCGATCGTAGGAACTGCGGGCAAAGTCGCGGCCGCCAACCAAGGCGCGGACCGCCCCGGTCGCCGGGTCGATCGCAATCAGCGCGGCCTCGAGCGGCGGCTCGCCGGCACCGCGCGCCGGCAACGTGGTGTCGATCTCCTTCAAGCTGCGATCGAGCGCGGCCTCGGCCGCGCGTTGCATCAACGGGTCGATCGTGGTGTAGACGTGCAGGCCGCCTTCCGACACGCGCGGCGCGCCGAAGCGCTCCACAAGCTGGCGGCGCACTTCGTTCTTGAAGTACGGCCCGTAGGGCTCGCTGGCGCGCAAACCGTCGTGAATGACGACCGTGGCATGAACCGCCTGGGCGTAGTCAGCCTTGGAGACCACCTTCGAATCCAGCATGGCCTCGAGCACCACGCCCTGCCGCGATTCGGCCTTTGCCGCGTTCACGGTCGGCGCGTAGTTCGATGGCGCCTTCAGCAACCCCGCCAGCAGCGCCGCTTCGGCCAGCGTGACGTCGGCCGCTGGCTTGCCGAAGTAACCGCGTGACGCGGCCTCGGCGCCATAGAGGCCATCCCCGAAATACACCTTGTTCAGGTACAACTCGAGGATCTCCGCCTTGGTGAAGTAGCGCTCCAGCTGCACGGCAAACATCAGCTCCTTCAGCTTGCGGCGCACCGTCTTCCGGCGGCCCACCGACTGCCGGGCCAGTTGCTGCGTGATCGTGCTGGCGCCCTGCACGGCCCCGCCCGCGCGCAGGTCAGCCAGCGCCGACCCGGCCATGCGAATCGGATCGAACCCGTCGTGATCGAAGAAGCGCCGGTCTTCAACCGCAATGACCGCCTTGACCAGCCAGGGCGAAATGGCGTCAAGGGGCACCTCAATCCGGTGTTCCTTGGCGATGGTAAAAACTGCACGGTCGGCCGAGTCATACAGCACGGTCGCGCTCGGCATCAGCTGGAAGGCGCGCAACTCGTCCCGCCCGGGCATGCCCGACACCAAGTCGTAGAAAACCCACGCGAAAGCAGCCAGGGCGAGCGCGAAGGCAGTGACCACGGCGCGAATCCAAAGCGGCTTGGGGCGCGACAACAGGCGGGACATCGCCCTCAACCGTGCAACGGGCATGCCACGCAGGGCCGCTTGTGGCTGACGATCGGACGGCCATGCTATCGTTCTTCGCCATGCGAACGAATTGGCACCTGTCCCTGATCATTCTCCTCACCGTTCTCGTCGGCGGCATCGCGTCGCAACGCGAAGTCGCCAGCGCGCAGGCCAAGCCGGCCGCCCCGCGATTCCAGATCGATCCTTCGTGGCCGCTCGAAATGCCCAACCACTGGGTCATGGGCGCCGTCACCGGCGTCTTCGTCGACGCCAGGCAGCACGTGTGGGTCACGCACCTGCCCGAGACGCTGACGGAAGAAGAACTCTACGAACAACAGAAGCCGCCGATGGGCACGTGCTGTAAGGCCGCGCCTCCCGTGCTCGAGTTCGACGCCGCGGGCAAGCTCGTGCAGGGCTGGGGCCAGGGCTCGATGACCGACTTCACGGATTGGCCGCGCGAACCGCACGGCATCTTCGTCGATCACAACGATTTCGTGTGGGTGGGCAGCTATAACCGTCACCGCGTGATGAAATTCACGCGCGAGGGCAAGCACCTGCTCACGATCGGCGAGTACGAGAAGACCGGCGGCAGCGCTGACACGCACCTTCTTGGCGGGCCGTCGGGCATCTGGGTGGATCCCAAGACCAACGAAGCCTTTATCTCCGACGGCTATCGCAACCGTCGCGTGATCGTGGTCGACGGTGCCACGGGCAAGTACCTGCGGCATTGGGGCGCCTACGGCAACGTGCCGGATGACACCGAGAAGTTCGATTCCAAGACCATGGTCACGGGCGCGCTGCCCAAGCAGTTCTCAACACCGCACGGTATCACCGGATCGAACGACGGCAAGATCTACGTGGCCGACCGCCGCGGCAACCGCATCCAGATCTTCGACCAGAAGGGCAAGTTCCTCTCCGAGAAGGTGATCGCGCCGGCGACGCTGTCGTCAGGCTCGGCGTTCGTCATCGTGCTCTCACCCGACGCCCAGCAGCAGTGGCTGTACCTGGCCGACGGCACCAACCACAAGGTGTGGATCTTGAATCGCTCGACCATGGATGTGGTCGGCGAGTTCGGCCGCGGCGGACGCCAGGTGGGCCAAATGCTGCGCCCGCACGGCATGAGCATCGACTCGAAGGGCAACCTGTTCGTCGGGGAAGCCTCCACCGGCCGCCGGGTACAGAAGTTCAGGCTCCTGGCGAAGTAACGGCGGCGTGGGGCTCGGCGCTCCGCGCCTCGTAGGGCTCGCGCCTTCGGCGCTCGTGGGGGGAATCCCTTCCCCACAAACGAAGTGAGCCCGACAAAGCGAGCGCAGCGAGCGAGCCCGACGAGCGCCGGGAGGCGCGAGCCCCACGCGCTGAAAGATTCGCGCGCGCCGCTGTCGATCTTCGGCGGCGCCATTCGACGTATGGGTAAGGAGCGAGACTTGCCATGCGATTCATGATGTTGATGATTCCGAAGGGCTACGAAACTGCGGCGGCCGGCACGATGCCACCGAACTTTTCACTTTTCACTTCCAACTTCTGATGGTGTGATCGGTGGCTGTGACGGCCACCGACACGCACCGTGCCATCGACGCGGTCTGGCGCATCGAGTCTCCCCGGATCATCGCCGCCCTGACCCGCATCGTCCGCGACGTCGGCGTCGCCGAAGAGGTGGCACAGGACGCGCTGGTGGCGGCGCTCGAGCAGTGGCCCGCCTCCGGCGTGCCGAGCAACCCCGGCGCCTGGCTGATGGCCATTGCCAAGCGGCGCGCCGTCGACCACTTCCGCCGCAACCAGCGCATCGAGCGCAAGCACGAGGAGCTCGGCTACGAACTCGAATCCCGGCAGGACGACAGCGCCGCTGAACTCGACGCCGCGCTGGACGACAACGTGGGCGACGATCTGCTCCGCCTGATCTTCATCTCGTGCCATCCGGTGCTCTCCACGGAGGCGCGGGTGGCGCTGACTTTGCGCCTCCTGGGCGGCCTCACCACCGAAGAGATTGCACGAGCCTTTCTCTCGCCGGAGCCGACCATCGCCCAGCGCATCGTGCGCGCCAAACGAACCCTGGCCGACAAGAAGGTCCCGTTCGAAGTGCCGCGGGGCCCCGAGATGGCCGCGCGCCTGTCGTCGGTCCTCGAAGTGATCTACCTCGTCTTCAACGAGGGTTACTCCGCCACGGCCGGCGACGACTGGATGCGCCCGGCACTCTGTGACGACGCGATGAGGTTGGGGCGGGTGTTGGCGGAGCTGGCGCCGCTGGAGGCCGAGGTGCACGGCCTCGTGGCGTTGATGGAGATCCAGGCGTCGCGGGCGGCCGCGCGCGTCGGCCTTTCAGGCGAAGCGATCCTGCTGCTCGATCAGGATCGCTCCCGCTGGAACCAACTGCTGATCCAGCGCGGGCTGGCGGCGCTGGCCCGGGCTGAATCACTGGGCACCGTCGGGCCCTACACGCTTCAAGCCGCGATTGCCGCCTGCCATGCGCGCGCGGCCACGGCCGGCGAGACGGACTGGCGCCGCATTGCCGCCGGCTACGACGCGCTGGCCGTGCTGTCGCCGTCGCCAGTGGTCGAGCTCAATCGCGCGGTGGCCCACTCGATGGCGTTCGGCCCCGAGGCCGCCCTCAAGCTGGTAGATCCCCTCATGTCGGAACCGTCCCTGAACGGCTATCCCTTCCTGCCCGGCGTGCGCGGCGACCTGCTCTTCAAGCTCGAACGTTTCGACGAGGCGCGCGCGGAGTTCGAGCGCGCCGCCACGCTGACCCGCAACGCCCGCCAGCGCGACCTGCTCCTCGAGCGGGCGCGCCAATGTGGCGTCCGGCTTTAGCCGGACGACCAGCCGGCGTTCCACCGGCAGCTACTGCAGCGTCACCAACACGGCCTCCAGATCGAACATGTCATGGCCCAGGGCATCGACCACCACTCGCTGCCCGGGCCGCAATTCCGACTGCGGCACCTTCTTCATGCCTCGCATGACCTGCGTGGAGTCGTTCATGTCGGTCTCGTAGGTCGCGCCATCCACCGCTTTCACATCGAGCTGGGTGGCCTGCACCTTGACGATCACCCCGACGATGCGGATCTTCTCGTGGGCCGTGGCCGGATCTGACACGGCCACGAACAGCATCAGGCAGAGGAGAATGCGGCGCATGATTGGCTAAGAATGTAGCGCAGATTTCAAAACCACACCCGCAGCCCGCTGACAAGTCGCCATCCGCCGGCATCGCCGCCGTGTTCCCGCGCCAGGTCGCCGGTGGCGAACACCTTGCGATGCCACACCAGGCCCACGTACGGGGCCAGCTCCCGCTTGATCTCGTAGCGCAGCCGGGCGCCCACTTCCACCGTGCTGAGGCCGGCGCCGACCTCCCGCTCCGGATCCGCCTTGCCGAACACGTTCACTTCCAGGAGCGGCTGCACGACCAGGCGGTTGGTCAGGAGGAGTTCGTACTCCACCTCCAGCCGAACGGCAGTGCGGGCTGATTCGCCCAGATATGCCGTCGCTTCCACCTCGAACCACTGCGGCGCCAGTCCCTGGATGCCGAGGGCGGCCCACGTGCGGCCCGTACCGGGCGCGAAGTCCTGGCGCACCCCGGCGACCACGTCCCACCAGCGCGACACGGCGCGGCCCAGCATCAGGTGCGCTTCGGCGTCTTCAACCGTCCCGCCTTGCACGTCGCCCTCGGATCGGAGCCAGATCCGGTTCACGTCGCCGCCGACCCAGGTCTTGGTGTCCCAGATCGCGCCGTTGACACCGGACCGCTGCCATTCCAGTTGATCGAACAGGACCATGAAGTTCAGGGTCCCATCGTGCACCGCGTGCCCCTGCAGATCCGGTGGAAAGGCCGCGGCCCTCTCGCCCTCCGTGGGCGGCGGTGGTGGGGTCGCCTGCGCGCCGGCGTTGGCGGCCAGCGCGCCGACCAGCAGGAGCGCGACGACAGTGGAGAGCGCAAGGCGGCGCATTACTCCTCCACCCGCACTTCGCGGAACATGCCGGTCTCCATGTGAAACAGCAAGTGGCAGTGATACGCCCATCGTCCCAGCGCATCCGCGCGCACCCGATAGGTGCGCCGGGTTCCTGGCGGCATGTCGATGGTGTGCTTGCGCACCTGGAAGTTGCCGGCCTCGTCTTCGAGGTCGCTCCACATGCCGTGAAGGTGGATGGGGTGCGTCATCATCGTGTCGTTGACCAGGACGATGCGCAGGCGCTCGCCGTAGGTGAGGCGAAGGGGTCCGGCATCCGCGAACTTGACGCCGTTGAACGACCAGGCGAAGCGTTCCATGTGCCCGGTGAGGTGCAGTTCCACGGTGCGGCCGGGCTCACGCCCGTCGGGATCCGGAAACGTGCTTCGCAAGTCGGCGTAGGTCAAGACGCGCCGGCCGTTGTTGCGGAGGCCAATGCCGGGATCGTCCAGCTTCGCGGTGGCCATCATCGCCTGCATGTCCACGAGCGTGTTGCCGCGCTCGGTCTCGGGATGCACGATCGCGGCACCGGCGGCTGCAGGCATGGTGTGCCCGGCATGCGGATCCGGAGGCGGCGCGGGCATGGTGTGCCCGGCGTGCGGGTCGGCGGCCGCCGCATCGGCGGCGGGCTTCGCCATCGCCGCCATGTCGTGACCCGCGCCGCCGTGCCCCATGTCGGCCATTGTCAAGAGCGGACGCGGATCCATCGACGGCACCGGCGCCCGCAGGCCCTCGCGAACGGCGAGCGTGCCGGCGGCGTAGGCGGTGCGATCCATGGCCTGCGCGAAAATCGTGAACGCGTCCTGTCCCGACGGCTCCACGATCACGTCGAAGGTCTCGGCGCACGCGATCCGGAACTCATCGACGCTGACCGGATGCACGTACTGGCCGTCGGCGGCGACCACCGTCATCTTCAGCCCGGGAATGCGGACGTCGAAGTAGGTCATGGCGGAGCCGTTGATGAAGCGGAGCCGCACGCGTTCGCCCGGGTTGAACAGGCCGGTCCAGTTGCCCGAGGGCGTGACGCCGTTCATCAGGTGCGTGTAGGTGTGCCCCGACACGTCGGAGAGGTCCGTCGGCGACATGCGCATGTCGCCCCAGGCGCGGCGATCGGCGATGGTGGCCGCGAGGCCGTTCTGCTTGGCGTCGCGGAGAAAGTCCTGGAAGGTGCGGCGATCGTGGTTGTAGTAGTCCGACTGCTTCTTCAGCTTCGCCAGCACGCGCTTGGGGTCCTCGTCGGTCCAGTCGGTGAGCATCACGACGTGCTCGCGATCGAAGCGGAACGGCTCGGGCTCGCGCGGATCGATCACCAGCGGGCCGTAGAGCCCGCGCTGTTCCTGGAAGCCGGAGTGGCTGTGGTACCAGTAGGTGCCGCCCTGGCGGACGGTGAACCGGTAGGTGTAGGTCTCGCCGGGATGGATGCCGTGGAAGCTCAGCCCGGGCACGCCGTCCATGTTGGCCGGCAGGATGATGCCGTGCCAGTGGATGGAGGTGTCTTCCTCTAGCGCATTGGCGACGCGCATCGTCACGGTGTCGCCCTCTTGCCATCGCACGAGGGGCGCCGGCACCGAACCGTTCACCGTGATGCCCATGCGGGTGGCACCGGTGAAGTTCAGCGGTGCTTCCGCGATCCGGAGATCGAACTCGGTGCCGCGCAACGTGGCGGGGCTGGGCCGGGCGCCGGCTTGCGCGAAGCCGCGGGACGGCCATAAGCCAAGACCGGCCGCGGCGCCGCTCACGGCCAGTCCCTTCACGAAAGTACGTCGATTGATCATCTGCCTCTTCCTCGGGCCGCGTACACACGTCACGCGGGGCTTCTCGGCCGCACTGAAGTGCGGCCCTACTGGCTAACAGAAGCGGAGGATCAGACGCGAAGGACCGATGTCACGCGGGCGCGATAGCCCGCAGATGGGCCTGAAGAACGAAGCAGGGAGTGGGCCCTGGCATCGACGCCGGGACGAATCGTCACCGGCACGCCGGCCAACGCGATCGGGTCCATTGATGCGGCGCCGGCTTTCTGGGCGACAGTAACCGGCGTCTCGATCACGTCCGGCAGGCACGCGTGGGGCGCGCCACCTTCGAGCACGGGACCAGCCGGCGCGGACTTCTGGTGGCACGACGCCTCGGCCGGGGCCGCCAGCTCGTCGATGCACTCCCACCCGCAAGCCAGCAAACGGCCCGAACCCAGGATGAGGGCGAAGACGAGCAGGCGCGCGGTGTGTCGAAGCATGCGTCGGTTCCACTATACAACGCGCGCGGATTGAGACGTGGTCAGGCCGTCGCGGCCTGAGGCGGGCGCCGGCCGAAGCGGCCGACGTGCAACAGGCGGCCGGCCGCGATCGCAACGAGGGCGCCGGCGACGGTGGACAGCGCGCCGAGTTTCAGATCGGACAGGTGCGGACCCGGCGGCACCACTGCAGTCGCGAAGAACAGCGCAAAGGAGAATCCGGCCGACGCCGCCAGGGACACCACGACGAGCTCGCGCCAGCGCAAGTGCGCGGGGAGGCGCAAGCCGGCCATGACCGCCAGGCCACTCGCGACGAGAATACCGACTGGGCGGCCGACCAGTGCCGCGGTGAGCACGGCCCACGCGCCCGTCATCCCTGCCGTCAGCAGCACGCCGCCGTTGACCAGGCCGAACAAGAACAGCACCACCTGCACCGGGTACTTGAAGATGTGCTCGAACCGCCGCTGCGGCAGGCGCTGGTCGTCCGGCCGATCGGCGGACGCGTCGAGCGCACGCGGCCGGTGCGGCAGGAAGGGCACGATGGGCACCAGCGCCAACGCCGGCTGGATGCCGCTCCAGTAACAGGCCAGCCATGAGACGGCACCACTGGTCACCAGGTACGGCCAGATGGCGTTGGTCCCCATGAAGCGCAGCAGCGCCGCCATCAGCACCGCCGCCGCCATCAGGAACAGGCCGATCGGATACGCGCCCGGTTCCGGGAACCAGATCGCAATGCTGAGGATGCCCAGCGCGTTGCTGACGATCGCGACTGCCAGCAGGAACGCGACGGGCCCGCGACGCCTCGGGAAGATCAGCCTGGCAATGAGGTAGGCGAACGCCACGTCCTGGGCAGCGGCGACCGGCCAGCCACGCAGCAGCCTGAACTCGCCATACGAGTGCACGAATGCCAGGTAGACGGCCACCGACCCCAGCGTGCCGCCGACGGCGGCGGCCACCGGCAGCAGCGTTCGGCGCCAATGGTGGAGCGTGCCGCCCGGCCGCACCGCTTCGATGACCTCCTCGGTGACCAGGCCGACAAAGAACACCATCCCGATATCGTTGACCGCGAAGCGCAGGGCCAGGGCGACGCGGAAGTAGCTCTCGGCGGCCACGTTGGCCCACACCAACGCCAGCGCGGCGCCAATCGGCAAGAGCAGGAAGTTGTTGATCACTTTCGGGCCTCAATTCCTTGGCGGCCGGCGGAAAACGCCGCCATCCACCGTCGCGCCCGTGCGTGACACGGTTTCGAAGTACAGATCGTGGCCGATCACTTCGGCCATCATGAAGCTCTGGTCGTCCGCGTATGCGGCCACGGTGGAACCGCCCGGCTCGATCTTGCCGATCGCCTGGCCGCCGGAGCCGTTGACGAAGTACTGAATGCCCTTTTGCGGCGTCAGGCGCTCGTAGACGTGCTCGTGCCCCGAGAAGACGACGTCGACACCGTAGCGGGCAAACAGCGGCTCGAGCAGGATTCGCAGTTCGATCTCCGGGCCGTGGGAGCTGCCGTTGGAGTAGAGGGGATGATGGAAGTAGCAGATCTTCCAGTCGTCCTGGCTGCTGCGGAGCGCCTCCTCCAGCCACGCCGCCTGCCGGCGATCGTAGTAGTTGGTGTCGAGCACGAAGAAGCGGACGTTCTTCCTGGCGAACGTGTAGTACTGGCGTCCGCTCATGTTGAACAGCGGGTATTGGCTGATTGACGGCTTGTCGTGGTTGCCGAGCGAGGCGTAGAAGCGCACGCCAGCCTGGAGGAGCGGGGCGAACGGCCGCTCGAACTTTTCGGCCAGGTGGTGCGGGTCTTCCTGGCTGCCGAGGAAGTTGTCGCCGGTGGTGATGACGAACTCGAAGGGAAACCGCTCGCGCACGCGCGCCATCTGGGCGGCGACGTCGTACTCCGGTTGATCGCCGTCGCCAAAGTCCCCCAGGACGGCGAACTTGAGTGACTCGGGCCGGCTCGGCAGCGAGAGGCCGGTGACGCTGCCGCCGGACAGCGACACCGCCACCGCAAGGGCGGTCAATGCGTATTGCAGGCCGCGCCCGGCGACGGCCCGGTGGACGCCCTGTGATTGCCTCGCCATGGGCACACCCCGTCTGGCGTGCAAGCCACGCGCCGAACCGCCCGGCTCGTCCCCGGGCGAATTTCCCGCGTTCGGCGCCTCGGCTGGCCTGGGGGTGGTGGAATCTCCCGGGCCGAACTGCGGAAAATCCAGCAGCCCGACCATGCGGGTAGAATCCAATGGTCGTGCCCCCCCGCCACACCATCCGCTGGATCGCCGCGCTCCTGCTGCTGATTGCCGCCCCGTTGGCGACCGACGTGCTGGCGCACGGCGTGGCGGCCAGTGACAAGGACCTGATCACGCAGGGCCGCCAGCTCGCGGTGTTCCTCTACCTCGGCGCCAAGCACATGGTCACCGGCTACGACCACCTGCTGTTCCTGTTCGGCGTGATCTTCTTCCTCTATCGGCTCAAGGAAGTGGCGATCTACGTGACGCTGTTCGCGGTCGGCCACAGCGTGACGCTGCTCTATGCGGTGTTGAGCGGCACGCACGTCAACCCGTTCATCATCGACGCCATCATCGGCCTGTCGGTGGTCTACAAGGCGCTCGACAACATCGGCGGGCTCCACCGCCTGCTCGGCTTCCAGCCCAACACCAGGCTCGCGGTGTGGATCTTCGGTCTCTTCCACGGACTGGGGCTCGGCACCAAGCTCCAGGATTTCTCGCTCTCCGCCGACGGGCTGGTGCCCAACATCCTGGCCTTCAACGTCGGCGTCGAGCTCGGGCAGGTGCTGGGCCTCAGCGCGATCCTGATCGCGATGGGCTTCTGGCGCCGGTCGGCGGGCTTCACCCACCACGCCTACGCCGCCAACGTGATCGTGATGACGTGCGGCTTCATCCTGGCGGGCTATCAGCTCGCCGGCTTCGCCATTCAATAGGATCTCCGGCATGACCACGCCCGCCACGCCACCGCTGCCGTCCGTGTCTCGACTGCTGCGCGCAATCGGCGTGGCGGTGGTGGCCGCGGCGATCATCCTGGTGGTCGCCGTCCTGCCAGCGGAATACGGCATCGACCCCTCTGGAATCGGCGGTGCCGTGGGCCTGCTGCGTCCGCCCGCGGCGGTGGTGGACATGTCGATTCCCGTCACCGCCGAGGCCGCGGCCACCGTCACCAGGTCGGCCGTGGCCTACCGCAGCGACGAGATCACGCTCACGCTGAAGCCGGGCGAGGGCGCCGAGATCAAGGCCACCATGGCGCGCGGCGGCAGCTACGTGTTCAGTTGGACCGTTGACGGCGGCACCGTCGAGTTCGACATGCACGGCGAGCATCCCGATGGGTCCGGAGGCGAGGCCAGCTACTGGAAGGGCGACGAGGCGTCGAGCGCGCACGGCACGTTCCATGCGCCTTTCGACGGCCGCCACGGCTGGTTTTGGCAGAACCTCACCTGGGAGCCGGTCACCATCAAGCTCAAGACCAGCGGCTTCTACCAGAAGATCGAGAAGCTATGAGGCCGGCGCCGCGCCCGGCGTTGCTCAGTCGGGAATGCTGAACGGCCGCGCCACTCGCGTGACCACGGTGTCGCCGAACAGCACCTCCGCTCTGGCGACGTAGCGGCCGGGGCGCAGCGTCGCCGTCGGCAGGACGGCGCGGGCGATCGACAAGGCCCCGGTCGCAATGCCCTTCTCGAGGGAGCGGGCCGCGCCCGGCGCGGTCAGGTCGGCCGTCACCGCCACCAGGCTGTCGCCTCCGTCTTCCGGCACCACGACGATGCGGACGAGATTGGGCAGTTGCTCGCGGGCCGCGGCCAGCATTTCCAGGTACGCGATCACGTTGCCGGGGCTCACGCGATCGACCAGCGGCTCCAGCGGATCCCTGGGCCGTGCCGGCAGCGGGGCCAGCATCAGGTCGCTGATGCGCACGCCACCTGATTCGATCAGGCGTGCCGCGAACGGGCGCTCGACACTGCCCTGCCGCCCGAACGAATCCAATGCCCCGACCCGCAGCGTGTAGTCGCCACCCGGCACGGTGGCGCTGAACGCATAGCGCCCCGTCGGCGACTCGTGGCCGGCCGTCGCGGCGATCACACCGCGGGCGTCGATCACCACGAAGCCCAGCAGCGCGCTCGACGGCGCCCGTTCGCCGGAGCCGGTCTCGGCGCTCACGACGACCCTCAGCCTGGCTGAATCCGGCTCGGCGTAGGTGTAGGTGGACACCCGCACCGGCAGCTCGGTTGACGGCGCCGCCGCGCGCAGCACCGCGGCGAGCCGCGCGTCGCGGGTCGGCGCCGAGGTCGGCGCGACGGGCAGCGTGAACCCGGTGCGGGCCCGCACGTCGCCGCGGCCCCGGGCCAGCGCGACCTGGATGCGATGCGAGCGGCCGTCGCGCTCCGCGTCGAGCGGGGCAAACGCGAGCAGGTAGTAGCCGGAGAGCTCGCGGGCAATCCGATCGAACGGCTTCGGATCGCTCCCGGCCAGCCGGAACACGGTGCCGCGGGCGGCGCCGGCCACGCGCGCCAGGCCGTCACCCAGCACCTGGATGTCGCGCACGAACGTCGGCGAGACCCGGTCCTGCGCGGCTTCAAAGGCCGGCACCTCGAGGTGCAGGGCGTAAATGGTGACGCGGGCCGCCTGTGCTTCCGCCGCCAGCTTCATCACGTCCACGCGGCGAGGGTCGGCCACCATGCCTTCCGACAGCACGATGACGGTCTTCGGGCCGGGGAGGTCCTTGAGGCTCGCGACCAGCGCTTCGAGGGCGCTCAGCGAAATGCGCGCCTGGATGTGCGCGTGCTGGGCCGTCGCGCGCGCTTCCTGCTCGACCTGCTCGGGACACGCATCGCGCCCGCCGGCCGCATCGTCGGCCGCGCGCGCCAGGTTGACGTAGTCGGTGAGGGCGCGCCCGCACTCGCGGAGCACGGCATCGGCCAGTCGCGTGCGGCTGCCCTCGGCAATCTCGAGCGCCTCGCTCAGCCCGACGTTGAACTGGTGGGAGACCGGGTCGGCCTGTCCGGCCAGCGCCGCCAGCCGCTGCGTGAGGTCCACACGATCGCGCGTGAGGGCGAGCGACCCGAGCCGCGCGAGGCCGATCACGGCGACCCGATCCGACGGGTCCAGCCGTTCGATGAACGCGTCGGCAGCCTGAAGCGCGGGCCGCCCTTCAAGGCGGCGGATGTGCGCCTGGTCCACCGCCACGATCACCACGCGGCCGGCGTCGGCGTCTTCGTTCGAGGTGAAATGAGCGGCGGCCGGCCGTGATGGGCGTGTGCTGCGAGCAGCCTGCGAAACAAACTGTGCAGACACCACCCGCCGGGGCCGGCCGTCAACCTTGATTTGAAAGTCGTCCGGGCCGAGCGAATCAATCGGATGCCCGTCGCCACTCAGCACCGTGGCATCGACGGTGACCAGGTCGACGCCCGATCGAAAGGTGGGCTGCTGACCGGACAGCGGAGTGATTACGGCCGCGAGCAGGATGCCGGTAACCAACGCCGTTGCATCTCTTGACATGGCGGACTCGCCGGGCCATTTTATGCGGGATCGCGTGGTGCCAACTGCCGAATCCTGGGTGCGATCACGCTGCATTCAGGGACGAGCGTGTGTTGTTTGTGGTGTTCTTGCTGGAGGTCGTTGTGAAAATGTCCCGTCCGTCGTTGCGCGGAGGACTAACCGCCGTCGCTCTTGCTCTCCTGCTCCAACTTGTCGCCAGCCCGGCGGCGTGGGCCCAGACGGGCACCGCGGCCCTGGTCGGCGAGGTCCTGGACTCGCAGAAACAGGTGTTGCCGGGCGCGACCGTCACGGCCACGCACATGGGCACCGGCGCTGCGCAGGTCACCGTGACCGACGAGCGCGGCGGCTTCCGGTTTGGCAACGTGCAGCCCGGCTTGTACACCCTGAAGGTCGAGCTCGGCGGGTTCAAGACCACCCAGGTCGAGCGCGTGGAGCTCCAGGTTGACACGGTGTCGCGCCAGAGCATCATTCTCGAACTGGGCGGCATTTCGGAAACGGTCAACGTGGTGTCGGAGGCGACCCACCTGAACACGACCGACGCCAGCGTCGGCAACGTCATGTCGCGCGAGCAGATTCGCAGCCTGCCGGTCGAAGCGCAGAATGTGGTGCACTTGCTGAGCCTGCAGCCGGGCGCGGTCTTCATTCCCACCTCAAATCCGGCCACGGTTGATCCGCGATACGGCTCAGTGGGCGGCGCGCGCGCCGACCAGCAGAGCGTGACGCTCGACGGCATCGACGTCAACGACCCGCAACTCGCCACCGCCTACACGTCGGCGATCCGCATGACGCAGGAAGCGCTCCAGGAGTTCCGTGTCAGCACGTCGAACTACAACGCCGAGATGGGACGGTCCAGCGGACCCCAGGTGTCGCTGGTGACCCGCAGCGGCACCAACCAGTACGACGGCTCCGCCTACTGGACGCTGCGCCGCACGGCCACCTCGAGCAACGAGTACTTCCTGAAGCTGTCGCAGCTGGCGGCGGGCAAGCCCAGCCAGGCACCCAAGCTGGACAAGGACATTTTCGGCGGATCATTTGGCGGCCCGATCCGCCGCAACAAGCTGTTCTTCTTCGGCAACGTCGAGGCCTTGAAGGAGCAGAGCGAAGCGCCGGTGCTGCGCAACGTGCCCTCGAACTCGATGCGCGACGGCGTGCTCATCTACCAGTGCGCGGTCGCGGCGCTGTGCCCGGGCGGCACCGTGCGCGGCGCCACCGCCAACCACACCGTCCAGGCCGGCTACTACGGCATGACCCCGGCTGAGATCGCCGCGATCGATCCGCTCGGCATCGGCCCCGGCGCCGCCGTTATGGAGTACTTCCGCAAGTACCCCTCGCCCAACGACCCGGGACGCGATGGCCGCAACCTGATGGACTACCGCTTCGCGGCGCCGATCGAGAACCAGTTCCTGAATCTGATCACCCGCGTCGACTACAAGATGGCCGACAACCACAGCTTCTTCGGCCGCTTCGGCAAGCAGGACGACACCATCAACACCGCGCCGCAGTTCGACGGCCTGGAGCCGCTCCGCCAGCGACTGTTCAACAACTTCGGCGGCGCCATCGGTTACGACGCGGTGCTGTCGCCGACGCTGACCAACAGCTTCCGCTACGGGTTCACCAAGATCGACGAAAACAACGCCGGCCTGACCAAGGCCAACTACGTCACCTTCCGATTTATCTCGCCGTACGAGGGCTTCGGCTCGTCCTTCACCGACACGCGGCAGACGCCGACGCAGAACTTCGTCAACGACCTGTCGTGGTTCAAGGGCCGCCACACCGCCAAGGTGGGCACCAATATCCGCTTCACCCGCGTGCCAAAGGAGCGCTTCCAGTCCTCGTACCTGACCGCCCAGGTCAA
This sequence comes from Vicinamibacterales bacterium, assembly GCA_041659285.1. Lineage (NCBI taxonomy): Bacteria > Pseudomonadati > Acidobacteriota > Vicinamibacteria > Vicinamibacterales > Vicinamibacterales bacterium. The sequence goes on from JBAZYO010000011.1 coordinate 21,460, forward strand.
CCCCTCGTGGGTGGCCGGCGTCGGCCGCCGCAACATGCCGGGCAGTTCCTTCTGCACGCTCCCGGGGTGCAGCATCCCGGCGGTCGCCACCGGCTTCCAGGCCGGCTACGCCGATGCGTGGCTCAACATCCTGGGCGTGCTGTCCCAGGCGACGCAGCGCGCCAACTACAACAAGGACGGCACGCCGCAGGAGCCGGGCAGTGCGGTCGCGCGCGAGATCGCCTCGGATGAATACGAGTTCTACCTGCAGGATGCGTGGCAGGTCCGCCCGAACCTGACCGTCACCGCCGGCCTGCGCTACAGCGTCTACTCGCCGCCATACGAAACCAACGGCCTGCAGGTCGCCCCGACCATCAGCATGGGCCAGTGGTTCGACACCCGCGCCGCCAACGCGCTCAAGGGCATCCCCTCCAACGCCAGCGAGATCGTCACCTTCGACCTGGCCGGCCCGAAGAACGGCAAGAAGGGCTTCTACGACTGGGATAAGGACAACATCGCGCCGCGCCTCGCCGTGGCGTGGACGCCGACCGCCCGCATCGTCGTTCGCGGCGGCTACTCGAAGGTGTTCGATCGCGTCGGCGTCGGCCTGGCGACCAACTTCGACGAAGGTTTCGCCTACGGCATGTCGACGCAGATCAGCAGCCCGTTCGGCGGCGCCTACGAGACCAACCCGGCCGCGCGCTTCCGCGGCATCGACCAGATGCCGCCGACGATGCCAGCGGCGCCAAAGGGCGGCTTCCCGCAGACGCCGCCCATTCGCGCCGGCATCATCACGCAGAGCATCGACGACACGCTGGTGACGCCGTCGGCCCACATGGGGAGCGCGATCGTCGGCATCGACTTCGGCCGCAACTACACGATCGAGGCGGGCTACGTCGGCCGCTTCGGCCGCGACCTGCTGGTGCGCCGCGACCTGGCGATGCCGCTCAACCTGGTGGATCCGGCGTCGGGCAGCGACTACTTCACCGCGGCCCAGCAGATCATCCGTGCCGCGCAGGCCGCCGGCCTGACCAGCGGCTCACCGGCCTCCGCTTATGCGGGGCTGCCGGCCGTCGCCTACTGGCAGAACATCTTCCCGGGGGCCGCCGCCAATGGCCTCACCGCCACGCAAGCCATCACCCGGGCCTACATGCAGAACGGTCCCGACTACATCACCGCGCTGTATGACCTCGACACGTCCTGCTCGCCGGCCTGCAGCAAGTTCGGGCCCTACGCCTACTTCGCCGAGCAGTACGACTCGCTGGCCGCGATCAGCTCGATCGGCCGCTCCAACTACAACGGCCTCAACCTCACCCTGCGCCGCCGGTTCTCCGATGGCGTGCAGTTCGACATCAACTACACCCTGTCGAAGTCCGAAGACATGGGGTCGCAAGTCGAGCGCGGCAGCGGCTTCGGCAACTTCAGCAATGGCGGCAACTCGGGGTTCCTGATCAACTCGTTCGAACCCGAGCTGAACTACGGCACCTCCGACTTCGACGTGCGCCACCAGGTCAACGCCAACTGGCTCGCGGAGCTGCCGTTCGGCCAGGGCAAGCGCTTCGGCGGCGGCGTCGGCAACCTCGTCAACCACTTCATCGGCGACTGGTCGCTCGCCGGCCTCGTGCGCTGGACGAGCGGGTTCCCCTTCAACGTCGCCAATTGCCGATCCTGCTGGGCCACCAACTGGAACCTGCAGGGCAACGCCATGCTGGTGGATCCCAACAAGTTGCCGGAAACCGAAACCACACTGAACAAGGTGGACAACCGGCCGAGCCCGTTTGTCGATCCCCAGGGCGCCATCGCGATGTTCCGGCGCCAGCTGCCTGGTGAAGTCGGCCTGCGCAACGTGTTCCGCGGCGACGGCTACTTCAACGTCGACCTCAGCCTCAGCAAGGCCTTCACGATCGGTATCGCCGATCACCGCCTGCGCTTCCGCTGGGACGTGTTCAACGCCACCAACGCGGCGAAGTTCGACGTCGGCCAGCTGACCAACACGCCCGACATCTCGGGCTTCGGCCGCTACAACGGCACGCTGGCGACCTGTGACGCGCAGGCCGGACGTTGCATGCAGTTCGCACTCAGATACGAATTCTGACGCCGATGGCGGTCAGATAACACCAGGGCCGCAGATGACACAGATGGCGCAGATTTTTTCTGCGCCATCTGATCATCCTTCCTTCAGGTGGGGACAAACCTTCAGGTTTGTCCTGTGAACTCATCTCTCCCAATTCAACGATGCAATGCGCGGATCGGCGGCGAATGCCTGGCGGTCGAACGCGAGCCGCTGCTCGGGCCACGAACAGATCGCGCGCACGCCAGGCGGACCGGTATGCAGCCGCCACACCTGCCGCTCCTGCGGCTCGCGCGAGGCGAACGCCTTTCCCGTGAGCAGCGCCACATTGCGTCCCGGCGCACGAGCCGAGTTATAGCGCAGCACTTCGACGCCGGCCACACGGGCCGTGTCGGCCAGTTGCTGGCACGCGGTGTAATCGGTGGGGTGCCGCCAGCGTCCGGCAGGCTTGTCGAACGGCGTGACGTCGAGGTCCAATCCGCGGCTGGTCCTGAACCGCACCGAGAACGCGGTGTACTCGCCCGCGTTGGCCGGCCAGGGCGTGGCCGGTGACTCGGCAAAGAACAACAGCCGCCGAAACGACATCTCCGCCACCGCCGTGGCCACCGACGTCGATGCGTAGTAGACGCCCGGCGTGAAACCGGCGCGACGAAACCGCGACCCATTGGGATAAGGCGCGCCGTAGCGAAACGGCGTCGCGAGCAGGTAGTGCAGCGCACGGCACTCGGGAGGCACCGGCGGCTTGCTCTCGTCCAGCAACTGCTCCAGGCGCTGCTGCTCCGCCATCGTATCCACCAGCGCCAGCGTCGAGACGACGTGCTGGGCCTCGACGACGCGCCAGCAGGTGCCGGAGAGGCGGCGCGCGCTAGACGAGAGCGCGGCGGGCGTCCAGGTAGCCAACGACGGTGACCAGGCCGGCCACCGTCACGATCAAGCGGACCGGCGGCGCATTGAGGACGAGATTGTCGTTCTGCAGCCACGCGCGCGCGGCCGCCGCATCGCCGCCGACAATGGCATCAAGGGAGCGGAACAGGCGGAGGAAGAGGACGGCAAGTTCAAAGGGCTTGTCGCCAGGCGAGAGCTGATAGGCGCCAGACCCCATGCGCGAGACCGTGGCCTCGGAGCAGCCGATAACGACGGCAAGCAGCCGGTTCGACACCCCCAGCCGTTCGGCCGCGCGCAGCACCGCCTTCGTGACGACCGCCGCATCGTCAACAGGCTGGGAAACGGCGCTTTCAGCAACTGGGCCAAACATACCTACAGAAATAATATACCTAACATATTTCCTGAGCAAGCGACCAAGGACTCGGCCTTCCCGATGGCCGCCACCGCGAGCTGGGCGCCGGTGACGCTCCACGAGCCTTGCCGCGCCGGGACCGCGGCGCCGAGGCCGAGGCACAGCGCGGCGGCCAGCAGCGCGCGCCTCACGGCCGGGGCCTCGTCGACGGCCCGTACAACACGCGGCCGGGCCGGGCCGCCGTCATCTTCTCGCCCTCGAACGCCACCTGGCCGTTGACGATGACGACGCTGACGCCTTCGGCGTAGCTGTGCGGCCTCTCGAACGTGGCGGTGTCACGCACGCGCGCCGCGTCGAAGACGGCGATGTCGGCCTTCAACCCGGTGCGGAGCACGCCGCGGTCGCTCAGGCCAAGCCGCTGCGCGGGGAACGCCGACATCTTCTGCACCGCGACTTCGAGCGGCAGCAGCTTCTTGTCGCGCGCGTAGAGCCCGAGCACGCGCGCGAAGGTGCCGTAGCTGCGCGGGTGCGGCACGTCGCGGCCGAACACCACCACCTCGCCGTCGGAGGCGATCATCGTCGCCGGGTGAACCAGAATGCGCTGCAGGTCCTCTTCGCCAATGGCGTGGAAGATGCCGCGGCAACCGCCCTGTTCCACGATCCACATCGCGGTGTCGGCGGCGTTCTCGAGCGTGACCGTGAGGCCACGGCCTTGCGTGACCTGGGCGAGGTTCTGCCCCGCCAGCTTCGAATCGAACTCGCACGACGACACCGACACGTTCTTCGGGTCGCCGCCGCCGCGTTCATCGCGAATGATCGCCGTGCTCTCGGCCCTGATCTTCGCCCGCGTCGCCGGGTCCTTCAGGCGCTTGAGGGTAGACTCGCGGCCGCCTTCCAGCGCCCACGCCGGCAGCAGCGCCGAGCCGATGCTGGTGGCCGACGCGGTGTACGGATACTGATCGATGGTCGCATCGACGCCGCGGGCGCGGGCCTCGTCCACCATGCGCAGCGTCTCGACCGAAGCGCCCCAGTACTTCTTGCCAACGACCTTGTGGTGCGTGATCTGCGTCGGCAGGCCGCCCTTCTCGCCAATCGCGAGTGTCTCGCGGACGCTGTCGGTCAGGCCCCTGGCCTCGTCGCGCATGTGCGAAATGTAGGTGCCGCCCATGCGGCCCGCGACCTTGGCGAGCTCGATCACTTCCTCGGTCGGGGTGAAGTTGCCCGGCACGTAGAACAAACCCGAGCTGAGGCCGAACGCGCCGTCTTCCATCCCCTGCGTGACCAGCGTGCGCATGCGATCGAGCTCGGCCCGAGTCGCCGGGCGATCGACCTCGCCCATCACCTCGCTGCGCACCGTGCCCTGGCCGACGAACGACGCGAAGTTCGGCGTGATGCGCAGGGCCTGGATTTTCGCCAGGAACGGACCGAGCGGCAACGGCGAGCTCCCATCCGGCCCTTCGATCAGGGTCGTCACGCCCTGCCGCACGTAGTTGTCGGCCGTCGGCACCTCGAAAATGCCGCGGCGGGCGTGCGTATGAATATCGATGAAACCGGGCGCCACGACCAGGCCCTTGACGTCGATGACGCGTGCGGCCGGCTCAGTGATCTGGGGCGCGATGCGGACGATGGTGTCGCCCTTGATGGCGAGGTCGGCCTGGTACCACGGGCTCGCGGTGCCGTCGACGATGCGGCCGCCCCGAAGCACGAGATCGTAGGCCGGGGCCTGGCCCGACATGAGGACCGGAATGACCAGAAGCAGCAACGGAAGCAGTCGGCGCATGTCGAAACTATAGCCGGTCTGCTCGGGCGGTAAACAGAAGGGTGGGGCCGGCCACGGGCACGGTCCTGAACATCGTTGACCGCTACCGCATCAACTCGAAGATTAATCCGCGGACATTTCAGCCGGTGAAATAGCCGGCGCGGGCGGCTCGCCGCGGTGGAATCGCATTGCCGGGTTCTGCGCGCGGCCGGTCTCGGCCAGCGCGGCCATGGCCGCCGTGGGCGTCTCGAAGCGCTCGTCGGGTACATCAGGCGGCAGCGGCTGGTCCTGGCGCCAACTCAGCGGTACGGTCAATAGACTGCAGGTGCCGTCGCTCCACACGTGAAGCACGACCTTACTCAAGGACAACAAAGGTGAAGTGCCTTTCAGCCGGGGGGAATTCCAGTCTACCACCTGCGATTGGTGTTCGCGCCGCGACCGCGAGAATCGGAGTCGGCTACAATCTCCCATTCCCATGAACAAGCTCATCGTTGCGCTCGTCGCCGTGTACGCCGGACTCCAGTCACCGGCGCAGGCGCAGGAACGGACGGATGCGCGCTTCGCGTCGATCGTGTCGCTCGCGGAAGCCAGGATGCGCGAGTACGGCGTGCCGGGCGTCGCGATCGGCATCATCGACAACGGCGTGCTCACCACGCGCGGCCTGGGCGTGACCAACGTCGAGGATCCGCTGCCGGTCACCGAGCACACGGTGTTCCCGATCGCTTCGATCTCGAAGACCTTCGCCGCCACTGCCATGATGCGCCTGGTCGAGCAAGGCAAGGTGGATCTGAAGGCGCCGGTGCGCAAGTATCTACCCGACTTCAAGGTGCGAGACGAGGCGGTGAGCCGCGACGTCACGGTGTGGAACCTCCTGACGCATTCCAGCGGCTGGGAGGGCCAGGTGTCGGGCCCGGAGCGCGGTGAAGACACGCTGCGGAATTTCGTCGCGACGACCATACCCGACCTGATGCAACTGGCTCCGCCGGGCGCGGCATGGAGCTACAACAACGCCGGCTTCAGCGTGGCCGGCCGCGTGATCGAGGCCGTCACCGGCACGTCGATCAACCGCGCAATTCGCGACCTGGTGTTCATCCCGCTCGGGCTGGCGCACGCCGGCACCACGGCCGGCGACTTCATCGTCAATCGATTCGCCGCCGGGCATGCCAATCGCGGCGACAACCCGCCCGCGCTGCAGCGGCCGTTCTCCCCCTCGACCAGCGTGACCGCCGGCGGCGTCGGCCTGTGCATCACCGACCTGTTGAAGTACGCGCAGTTCCACCTGGGCGACGGCACGTCAGCCACGGGCGAGCGCGTGCTGACCCGCGCCTCCCTCGAGCAGATGCGGACCGTGCAGCTGCACAAGCAGGGCACCGATGACGACATCGGCCTGGCGTGGCACCTGCGCGCCGTGGGCCCGCTCCGGGTGGCCGCCCACGGCGGCACGCTGGCCGGGCACATCCTCCTGCTGGAGATCGTGCCGGAGCGCAACTTCGCCATCGCCATCCTCACCAACGCCCAGAACGGGTGGCGGCTGATCCAGGACGTGGAGCGCGCGGCGCTGTCGGCGTATCACGGCGCCACCTTCGCGAAGAACCAGGCCATTGCTCATCGCGGCCTCGTCGAAACGCTGCCCAGCGTTGAACCGTTGGCGGCGCAGCCGAATCCGGCGCCGTACGTCGGCCGGTATCTGCGGCCGTCGAACGCGGTGGTCGTCCGCGCCGACGGCAACCGGGTGTTCGTACAGGAACGCCCCAACACCGGCGAGGCGAGGCCCGAGATGCCGATCGCCTTCTTCGGCCCCGATCGCGCCGTGGTGACCGATGGCGCCGACCGCGGCCAGTCGATCGAGTTCATCCGTGGCGCAGACGGGTCCGTCCAGTGGGTGCGGGTGGTCGGACGCGTCGCCGTTCGCACGGCCACCCCGTAATCCGGACCGCCGATCAGCATGCCGACGCTCGACGACATCCGGCGCGCCGCTGTCACGCGCAGCCTGTTCCGGCCGACGACGCTCGAGCGCGCCATCGACACGCTGGGGTTCGTCCAGGCCGATCCCATCCGCGCCCCGGCGCGCGCGCAGGATCTCACGCTGCGCCATCGCGTCAAGGGCTATCGCGCCGGCGACCTCGAGCGGCGCTACGCCTCCCTCCCGATCGAAGAAGACATCTTCATCAACTACGGCTTCGTCACGCGTGACCTGCATGGCCTGATGCACCCGCGCACCGGGCTGTCGCCGACGGCGGCGAACAAGCGCGCGCAAGCGGTGCTGGCCTTCGTCCGCGAGCACGGCCAGGTGCATCCGCGGGATGCGGACGCGCACTTCGCCCATGGCCGCGTCACCAACTATTGGGGCGGGTCATCGAGCGCGACCACCCACCTGCTGGAAGCCATGCACTACAAGGGTCTGCTGCGTGTGGCCGGGCGTGACGCCGGCATCCGCCTCTACGCCGCGCGCGAGCCGGCGGCGGAGCCGACGGGCGCGCCGGCGCGCCGCGCCCGCATCGATGCGCTGGTGGATGCGGTGGTCCACAAGTACGCGCCCTTGCCGGCGTCCAGCCTGTCGTTTGTGATCAGCCGCCTTCGTTACGCCGTTCCCCAGTGGCGCGCCGACCTCCCTGCCGCCGTAACGCGGGCGAAGAAGCGGCTCTCCCAAGCGCAGGTGGATGGCATCACCTGGTACTGGCCCGAGGGCGAGCGCCTCTCGTCCACGCCCGCCCCCGATGAGGTCCGCCTGCTCGCGCCGTTCGATCCGGTGGTGTGGGATCGCCGCCGCTTCGAGTTGCTGTGGGGATGGGCGTATCGATTCGAGGCCTACACGCCGGAGCCGAAGCGCAAACTTGGGTACTACGCCCTGCCGCTCCTCTGGCGCGACCGCGTCGTGGGCTGGGGGAACGTGTCCGCGAAAGACGGAGAGGTCTCGGCGGCGTTTGGTTATGCCGGCGCTGGACCGCCACGCGACCGCGCGTTCAAGCGAGAGGTGGACGCCGAATTATCGCGACTCCGCGCGTTCCTCTCGCCTGGTTGATCTCCCCACTCGACCCGTTCACTTGAACGGGTTCGGTCGCGGCGTCGTGTCGGACGATGGCGGCAGCTGCGGCAGCTTGAACGCCGGCTGATCGCCGGTCAGGGTCTTGAGGAACGCCACGATCCTGGCGTTGTCCTCGTCGGTATACCGCCGGCCGAGCTGCACGCGCCCCATCACCTCGACGGCCGTGGTCAGGGTGTCAGCGGCGCCATCGTGGAAGTAGGGATAGGTCAGTTCCACGTTGCGGATCGTCGGCACCTTGAAGTTGAAGCGATCCGCGTCACGCCCCGTCACGGCGACGCGCCCCTCGGCCGGGTTGTCGGTCCGATACGGTTCGACGAGCCCCATCTTGCGGAACGACGTGCCGCCGGCGGCCGGGCCGTTGTGGCAGGCGGTGCAGCCGCTGCTCCTGAACAGCTGATAGCCCTCGACCTCGGTTGCCGTCAGCGCCGCGTCGTTGCCGAGCAGCCACTTGTCGAAACGCGAGTTGGGCGTCACCAGGGTTTCCTCGAACGCGGCGATCGCCCGCGTCACCTTGTCGATGTCCACCTGGCGCGTGCCGAACACCTTCTCGAAATCGTTCACGTACTGGGGAATGGACGCGATCACTCCGACCGCGAGTTCGTGAGTGAAGGCCATCTCGCCCGGGTTGGCGATGGGGCCGCCCGCCTGCTCTTTCAGGTTGCGGGCGCGGCCGTCCCAGAACTGCGCCACGTTCATGCTGGAGTTCAGCACGGTGGGCGCGTTGATCGGGCCCTTCTGCCAGTTGTGGCCGATGGAGGTGGACAGGTTGTCTGACCCGCCCATGCTCAGGTTGTGGCACGAGTTGCACGAGATGAACCCGGATTTCGAGAGGCGCGGGTCGAAGTAGAGCTTCTTTCCAAGCTCCATCATGTGCGGATCAACCGCCATCACCGGTGCGATCGGTTGAATCGGTTCGGCGCGCTGCGCGGCCACCCAGGTGGTGCCCGACAGGCAAAACGCGACGACCCAGAGAACGGCTGTGCGAGTCTTCATGTACGGCCTCCGCCACAGGTGTGCAATGCAACTGCGGTACCACGGACAACTCGCGGTTTTGTTGGAGAATGGCGGCGCGCGTCGGCCCTTCCAGGGCGCGGGCAGGGAGTCTTTCGCAGGACTGGGAATGAATCCTCAGCGTTTGGGCCGGGCGCCCGCTCGCCGGTTACGTCGCGAGGAGGGTATTCACCGCCTCGATCTCATTCCGGCTGACGGTGTGGCCCATGCCGGGATAGATCCGTTCATCCACCACGGCCCCCATGCGGCGGAAGACCTCGGCGGACTCGCGCACCCGCTCGACCGGGATGTGCGGGTCCACGTCGCTGCAGCCCATGAACACCGGAGTGCCGTCGAACGCTCCCGCATACACGCGCGCGGTGCCCGGCGGCCCGATCAGGCCGCCGCTGAGCGCCGCGAGGCCGGCATACCGGCGCGCGTGGCGGGCGGCGAATTCCGACGCCAGGCAGGCGCCCTGCGAAAACCCCATCAACACCACGCGGTCGGCGGGAAGGCCCTGCTGCGCCAGTTGATCGACCATGGCCGCGATGACACCGAGCGCGGAGCCGAGATACGGCTCGTTCTGCGCGATCGGCGCCAGGAACGAATACGGATACCAGGTCGCGCCCGCCGCCCGCGGCGCCAGAAACGCGACGTCGGTCGCGCTGAACTCCTCCGACAATCCGAGGATGTCTTCCGCGGACGCGCCGCGGCCGTGGACCAGGATCGCGGCGAGCCGCGCCCCGGCAATTGCCGCGCCGCGGTGCAGGACCGGCTGGCCGGCATGAGGGTCGAGGTGGTTGGCCATGGCGGTCAGTCGATCGGCAGGAGGTTGCCGACAATTTCTTCGCGCCGCCCCTCGAGGAACGGCGGCAGCACGATTTTCTCGCCGAGCGTGGCGGGGTCCTCGTCCACGGCGAAGCCCGGACCGTCAGTGGCGATCTCGAAGAGCACGCCGTTCGGCTCGCGCAGGTACAAGCTGCGGAACCAGTAGCGATCGACCTTGCCGCTGTTGGAAATGCCGAGTTCCGTCAGCCGTTCCGCCCAGGCGTCGTAATCCGCGTCCGGCGTGCGGAACGCGACGTGATGCACCCCGCCGGCGCCTTGCCGCGCCTCGCGCAAGTCGGGCTGCACCGCGACGTGCAGCTCCGCGTGCGCGCCGCCCTTGCCCATGGCGAACACATGAACCTTGTTGGACGGGTTCTCCGGATGCGGATAATCGCGTACCTGGTGCATGTGGAGCACCTTCGTCAGCAGCACGTCGGTCGGTTCGAGCATCGGCGCGCTCATCATGATGGGCCCGAGCCCGCGAATCTGGTGCTCCACCGGCACCGGGCTCCTGGCCCAGGCCACCGGCGGATCGCCGGCGCCGCCGGCGTCGATCAGCGCCAGCCGTTGCCCTTCGGGATCTTCGAAGTTGAGCATCAGGCGCCCGTCGTGTTCGGCCATCGCGCCGTGGCGCACGCCGAGCTCGTCGAAGCGGCTCGCCCACCACGTCAAGGCGGCGGGCCCCGCCACGCGCAATCCGGTGCAGACCAGGCTGCGGGTGCCCCGCTGCTCGCGCGGCGCGGGCCAGTCGAAGAAGGTCAGGTCGGTGCCGGGGCTGCCCTTCGCATCCGCGTAAAACAGGTGATACGCGCGCACGTCGTCCTGATTCACCGAGCGCTTGACCAGGCGCATCCCCAGTGTCTGGGTGTAGAAGCGATGGTTCTCGCGGATTTTCGCGGAGATGGCGGTGAGGTGGTGGATGCCGAGCAGATCCATGCGCGTCAGTCTTCCTTCCAGGGATTGTTGGCGAAGACCGCCACCTCCGGCCACAGCACGCGCCGCGGCAGGTTGAGGCCGGCCATGATCGTCGCCGCGATGTCGTCGGCGTAAAGCTTGTTCGGGTTGTTGCGCCCGCTGCGGCCCATCCAGTTAGTCTGGACCTCCGACGGGCAGATGCACACCACGCGGATGCCGAGCGGCCGCAGCTCGGCTTGCCAGCACTGACTGATGCCGCGCACCGCCCACTTGCTGCCCGCGTAGGCGGTACCACCCTTGGCGCCCTTCATGCCCGACGTGGACGCCAGGTTGACGATGTCGCCGCTGCCCTGCGCCTTCATCAGCGGCACCACGCGATTGGTGAGATCCACCATCCCGAAGACGTTGGTGCCGAACAGTTGCCGCATCTTGTCGATGTCGAGGGCGCCGATTTCCGCCGAGTAGCCGGTGCCGGCGTTGTTGATGAGCACGTCGATGCCGCCCATCTGGCCGCGGCAGGCCTCGACGACCCGCGCGTTGTCGGCGTCCACGGCGACGTCGGCCTTGACGCCGTGCGCGCCGGTGGCCGTGGCGACCTCCGCGATCTGCGCCGCGTTGCGGCCGGTGAAGACGACCTGGTGACCGGCCTGGCGCGCCTGGGCGACGAGCGCGGCGCCAATGCCCTGGCTGCCGCCGGTGATGAGAAAGCGTTGTGTCTGCATGCCTGATTTTATCCCCCTGCTTAACCGCCGGCGCGCTTCAGCGATGCCGCCACCCGCTCCATCCGCTCCCGTGCATCGCGGGCGATGGTGGCCAGGTCCGCGGACGGGATCAACCCGGCGCCGCCCAGCAGGGCCGCCGGATCCGTCAGCCGCACGAGCGACCGTGCCGGGTCGAGCAACTCGACGGTCACATTGCAGGGCAGCAGCAGGCCCACCGACGGGTCGGCGTTCACGGCCGCGTACGCCAGCGGCGGATTGCAGGCGCCGAGGATGACGTACGGCCGGAATTCGCGCCCGAGCTTCTCCTTGAACGCCGCCTGCAGGTCGATCTCGGTCAGCACACCGAAGCCTTCCTGCTTGAGCGCGTCCTTCACGCGCGTGACCGCCGCATCGAACGCCAGCGGTAACTCGATTTCAAAACCTAATCCCTGCGTCATGACAGTCCCTGCCTTTCCTCAACACTAAAGATACAGGCGAATCTGGAGCAGCGCCGACAATGACGCCGTGCCGAACTCGCTTCGCAGCAAGAGGCCACGCGGTGTCCGTCCGTACGGCAGGTACCCCGTGCCGAGCAGCGACATCTGATCGCTCACGGTGTAGGTCACACCGGGAGTGACGATACCCGAGTGGTCGCGCGGATTGTGCAGCCAGGATCCCGAATAGCTGAACTCCGGTGACGATTCGTAGAAGCCCGTCACCGCCACGGCATGGCGAGACAGGATTTGCGTGTCGCCTCGCAGGTATCGCTCCGCGAAGCCCGGCGTTGAGAACAGCGGCAGGATGTCCTCGGCGCGCGCGGCGCCGAACCCCGAATAGTGATACTCGGCGTAGGCGAGGATGCCCGAGCCGATCGGGAAGCGGTACGAACCGCCCGCCACCGCCTTCCAGACGACGCGGGCGGCAGCGTGGAGGGCGTCGGCGTCAACGCGAAAGGCCGCCAGTTCGCCATGGAGCTCGGCGTCGCCGACCGCCGCCGACGTGGTGACGCCGCCGAACACGTCGCGCGCGCGCCGGCCGCCGATCACCTCGATGTCAACCGCGCCGGCATAGCCGCGCACCCGCGCCGCCACCGCCGACTGATCCCAACTGGTGCCGACGGCGCCAACCAGATCGAGCGACGACCGGTTGGTCAACTTGATGTCGGCGCGGACGGCATCGACGCCGCGTCGCCACTCGCGATCCGCCTCGAGCGGCGAGAACGGCGCGAACAGATCGACGGCGCCGAACATCACGCCGCGCCCCCAGCCAATCGCCTGCCGGCCAATGGTCAGGTGGGCGCGGCCGGCGTGCAGTTCCGCGCTCGCCCGATCGATCTCGTGGCGCCACGACGCGCTGGATGTCTCGGCCAGGTTCCAGTCCAGTTGCCGGATGCGGAAGGGTGCGGCGCTTTGCGCCGGCAGAATCCCGACGGCGGTCACGCCGCCCTGGCCGGTGCGGTACCGCAACCGCTGCTCGTACGACACGGCGAACACCGCATTCCCGACTCGCGCTTCCGGCTCGACCCGAAACCGCCACACCGATTCCGCGCCGGTCCGCTCCGGGAAGAGTTCAGGCGCATCGGGCGCCCTGAACAGCATCGAGCTGGTCTTGATGGAGGTGCGGACGCTGAACGTCGGCGGCGGCGCGCCCGATGGCGCGGCCGCCTGGGCGGTGGCCGGCAACGGGCTCAAGGCGACGGCCATCGTGGCCGCGGCGGCGCTAAGGAGCCGGCGCATGTGGTCCGCCGATCGCGGTGGGCGCCTTGCCGATGCGGGGCACGATCTCGTGCGGCGCCTCGCCGGCGGTGCGCTCGTCGCCGGCCACCCGTCCATCAACCAGCGTCACGACCCGCACGGCGTGCGCAATCACCCTGGCATCGTGGGTCGAGAACAGGAACGTCATCCCGTGCCGGTCGCGGAGGTCGCGCATCATGTGCATCAGGACTTCCGCGTTCTCGCCATCGAGGTTCGCCGTCGGCTCGTCGGCCAGCACCAGGGCCGGCCGCGCGGCAATCGCCCGCGCCACCGCCACCCGCTGCTGCTGGCCGCCCGACAGTTCGCTGGGCCGCCGGTCGGCCAAATCGGCGAGGCCCAGTTCCTGCAGGACGGCCCGCGCCCGGTCGCGCCGCTCCGGCCCAAGCCCCTGCAGTTCCAGCACGAATTCGACGTTCTCGACGGCGGTCAATACCGGCACCAGGTTGTAGGCCTGGAACACGAACCCGATCGATCGCAGCCGCAGCTCGGCGCGCTCGCGGCGGGACAGCGCGGCCACCTGGTGCCCGAGCACGATCAGCTCACCCGACGTCGGCACGTCGAGCGCGCCAATCAGGTTCAGCAGCGTCGTCTTGCCGCTGCCCGACGGACCGACCAGCGCCATGAACTCGCGCTCGTGCACCTCGAGGTCGACGCCCCGCAGCGCGCGCACTTCGGTGGCGCCGGTCTGGAAGACCTTGGTCAGCCCCCGTGCAATCAGAATGGGTTCGCGCATCACGCCACCCGCAACGCGTCGGCTGGATCCGTCGTGGTCGCAAACCACGCGGGATAGAGCGATGCCAGCACCGTCACCACAATGGCCACGGTGAACACGTACCACAGGGCCCACGAACCGATGTCGCCGTAGAAGATCGGATCGAACAGCACGCCCTGGAAGGTGTAGTTCGCGCCCATGTAGGCGGTCAGGTCGATGCCGTGGGTGGCGATGTACCACACCACCGGCAGCCCGATCGCCAGGCCGAGCGCGGCACTCGCCGCGCCGATGACGACCGCCTCCTCGAGCAGGATCATCACGATCGTCCGGCCGCGCATGCCGAGGGCCGACAGCACCGCGAACTCCCGGCGCCGCTCGAGCACCGCGGCCAACTGCGCACTGGCGACGCCGAGCGTCACGATCAGCAGCACGATCAGGCTGATCACGCGCGACACCGCCGCGTCCTGTTCGAGGTGGCCCTTGAACTCCGGGCTGATCTCGCCCCACGTCAGCGCCTCGTCACCACCGGCCAGCACGCGGCTCAACGCGGCCTTGACGGCATCGGCGGCCTCCCAGTCATCGAGAATCAGCGTCACTTCGCCGGCGCCGCCGAGTCCCGTGAGGCGCTCGACGTCCAACCGGACCACCTGGCAGATGGTGGAGTCGATCTCCTCGCTGCCGGTAGTCACCAGGCCGACGATCCTGAGCAACATGCTCTCGATGTCGCCGCTCTTACCCACCGCGGTGACGAGGATCTCGTCGTCGAGGCCGGCGACCAGCCGATCGGCCAGCGCCTGGCCGACGACCACCGCGCCGCTGTCCGACGCCTGCAAGTAGCGGCCCTGCGACATCGTCCGCACGAAGCGGTTGGTGCCCGGCTCGGTGCCGGGATCGACGCCGGCGATCTCGACGGGCACGACGTGCGTGCCCATGGCCACCAGGGCCTGCGCGCGGGCGCGAGTGGTCACGGCGGCCACGCCAGGGAGTTCGCGCGCGCGGGCGGACGCCGCCTGCCAGTCGGCCAGCCGCAATCGCGGGTCGCGACGCTCGCGCCAGCCGGCCGGGACGATGCTGACGTGACCGGACCCGGCGTAGGCGCCCATCCGGGCGAACAACTCCTCGCTCCCGCGATTGGTGCTCTCCGTGATCAGCGCCAGCGCGCAGCCGACACCGATGCCGACAATCGACAGCCAAGTGCGGCGCGAGTTGCGGCCCAGGCTGCGGACGGCGTAGGTCCAGGCCGGGCCCGTCATGCGCCCCTCAGCGCGCGCACCGGCTGCAGCCGGCTGGCGCGAACGGCCGGCCAAATCGAGGCGACCAGCGAGGTGACCGCGACGGCGCCAATGGCGCGAACGACATCGATGGCGTCGAGGGTTGGGTAGAAGCGGAGCGAGAACCGCATGCCGGCGAACGACAGCTCGCTGGGACCGCCACCGGTCAGCATCGCGTAGTCGATGCCGGTCCGGTGGGTCACCGCGACGATGGCGACCCCGATGGCCGAGCCAACCAGCGCGCCGATGAAGCCCAGCGCCAGGGACTCGGCGACCACCAGTTGCACCAGCCGGACCGGGTGCGTGCCCAGGGCCAGCAGCATCCCGAACTCGCGCGTGCGTTCGAAGGTGGCCATCACCATGGTGTTCGCCACGCCCGCAGCCGCGGCGATGAACACGAGAATCAGCACGAACATGCCGGCCAGGTCGGCGATTCGCACCAGGTTCACCATCTCGGGCGCCAGCGTCTGCCAATCCAGCACCTCGGCGCCGCTGAAGGCCGGGCCGGCCGACAGGCGTTGCGCCAGTGGCGCCGCCGCCTCTGCCCGGCGCGCGTGAACGACGATCTCGTGCACTTCGTCCCGCATCGCAAACAGGGTCTGCGCCTCCGCGACGCCGATGATGATGCCCTGCCGGTTGACCAGGTCAACCGGGGTCGTGACGATGGCCTTCACCGTGAACAGGTCGTTGGCGAGGGAGCCGTCGATGCCCTGGCCGACCACGGCAATCTCGTCACCGGTGCGCACACCCATGAGTTCGGCCAGCTGCCGGCCGACCAGCGCCTGCCGGGCCGTCAGCGGCCCGATGACCTCGTTGATCAACCTGGTGGGCCCAGACTCGGCGACCGTGTCGACGCCGACCACCATCACCGCGAAGCCTTCCTCTCCCAGTGCCGCCAGCGCCGGCGCGTAGATGCGGCCCGTGGCATCCGCCACATTCGGATCGCGGCGCACCTGGTCGAGCAGAGCGCCGGCGTCGCGGAGCGTGCGATCCATCAGGCGATCCTTTCGCCACTTCGGTGCGTGCATCTGGACGTGGCCCAGCATTGGGCCGGTAATGGTCTCGACAATCCAGCCTGAGTAGGCGCGCATGAGCGAGGTGTAGGCGATGACCAGCGTCACCGAGAGGCCAATCGCCACCAGCGCCAGGATGGTCCGGCGGCGGTTGCGCCAGAGATTGCGCCACGCCATCCGCGCGGTACTGCGCGACGGGATCAGGACGCTCGTCATTTCACCTGCTCCAGGCGCGACAGGCTGAAGGTGTCGTCGGGGAGCGGCACGTCGAACTGCACCTCGAGATACCGCATCTCGGTCTTCTGGCCCTGGGTGTCGGTGGGCACCATCTCAATCCGGGCGGGCAGGCGGCGCCCGCCGAGCATCCGCACCTCGTCGAACCGCATCGTCCGGGCCAGGCGGCCCTTGCGATCGAAGTGGCGCTCCTCAACCGGCAGGCGATCGTCGGAGACCAGGATGTCGATGCGCGCCCAGCGGCCCACCACGCCCGGTTTGACCTCGAGTGCGAGCCACCAGCCGGCCGGCGCGTCGGAACGGCGGTCGATGCGCGCGTTGAAGTCTTTTCGCAGCGACGACTCCTTGACCAGGTCGTCGTTGGTGAAATCGGTGCCCATCCACGACCCGAGCATGGCCGCCGGCGGCACGCGAATGGTGCGCGCGATCCGCGGGAGGTGGTTCCACAGGTTGTTGCCGACGCGCAGTGTCGCGGTGCCGGCTTCGCGGGGCGGCGCCTCGATCACCACCAGCACGTGCTCTTCGCCCCGCGTCCACGCCTTCACGCGGATGCTGCGCGAGCTGCGGGGACTGGTAACGTCGATCTGGATCCGCGCGATGCTGCTCTTGGAGCGGTAGAGGTCGTCAAGATGCTGGAGCAGGGTCTCGACGTCCGGGGCGGCCGGAGCGCCGGCAGGGCGTTGCGCCCCGACGGCGCCCATCCCGAAAACGGCAACCGTGCCGAGGGTGACGAGAACGTGAACGAAGCGGGGCACTTGAGGTTACTCGTGGGTCAGATCTACCACCCTGAACTGCAAGTCCTGCGCCCGACTTCGCCGTGTGCACCTGGTCACCGCCGCCGGGGCCCTCCTCAATCGAGGGCGCGAGCCGGGATCGCCAAATGCGGAGAACTTCGCAGGCTGGGTGAAATCTCACGTGCCTGGAGCCGGCTGGACCCGGATTTGCTGGCGTTCCCGCTGGCACAGGGTCTGCTCTGGAACGGTCCGCCTGTCGTCGAACAGGCCCGTCGGAGGTGCAGGAATGGACCTTACCAGGGCGGCAGCGTGTTCTGCAGGTAACCCTTCAGGAAGGGATCCGGGGACGCCAGCAGTTCGGCGGCGCTGCCCTTGAAATGGATCTTCCCGGCGTTAAGAACCATGAACTCGACCTGCGCGACCTTGGCGGCGTCGGCGTCCACGATGTGCACGCGTTGGTTGCGATGGACGGCCTGGTGAGAGGCAATGTAGTAGGCGTCGCGAATCTGGTGCGTGACGAGGATCGAGGTGACCTTTCCCAGGTCGCGCAGCTTGATGATTTCGTTGTCCACCGTCATCGCGATGATCGGATCGAGACCGGTGATGGGATCGTCGAACAGCAGGAGCCCCGGTTCCGGCGCCATGGCGCGGGCAATCGCGACGCGCCGGCGCTGGCCGCCGGAGAGTTCCGAGGGCAGCCGGTCGATGTACTCACGGAGGCCGATGAACCCGACGACTTCCTCGACACGGGCGCGCAGCCGCTCCCGAGACACGTGCGCCTCGGACAATCCGTAGCCGACGTTTTCTGCGACCGTCAGCGAATCGAACAGGGCGTTGTCCTGGAACACCATGCCGATGCCGGTCCGCACGTGCAGCAGATCGTGCTCGGTCATCTGGTTCACCGGTTCGCCGTTGACCGTGACCGAGCCGGAGTCGGGCCGCAACAGGCCGAGGATGAGCTTGAGGAGAACGGTCTTCCCTGAGCCGCTCCGGCCCAGCAGGATCCGCATCTCCCCTTTCGGAATGGCGAAGCTGACGTCGTTCAAGACGACGTTATCGTCGAACGCCAGCGAGACGTGGTCGAACTCAACGACAGGAGGTGGCATTACCGTGGTGGGAGCAAGATCAGGGCCGACTGGATCTTACGACTTTTCCCGTGATTCCGCGCGGACCAAGGCGGGAGCCCGTCCGGCATGACAGGCGTCATAGGTGGCGGCTGCGATACTGGAGGCATGCGTGAGCTTCCCAGGATTATTCAGGGTGGCATGGGCGTTGGTGTGTCCCACTGGCGGCTGGCGCAATCGGTCTCGCGGCTCGGCCAGTTGGGCGTCGTCTCCGGCACCGCGCTCGATCAGATCCTGGCGAGGCGCCTCCAGGACGGCGACCCGGGAGGGCACATGCGGCGCGGCCTCGATCACTTCCCGGTCAAGGCGATGGCCGATCGGATCTGGCAGGCCTACCACGTGCCCGGCGGCAAGGGCGCGCGCCAGCCGTACCAGACCCTGCCGCTTCAATCACGAGAAGGCACGCGCGACTTCCGCGAACTGTGCATCGTCGCCAACTTCGTGGAAGTGTTCCTCGCCCGCCAGGGCCACGACCAGCCGGTCGGCATCAACTACCTCGAGAAGATCCAGATTCCGCACTTGCCGTCGATCTACGGAGCCATGCTCGCGGGCGTCGACTACGTGCTGATGGGCGCCGGCATCCCGCTGAAGATCCCCGGCGTGCTCGATCGCTTTGTTCACCACGAGCCCGCCACCTACCCGCTGACGGTGACGGGCGCGATGCCCGGCGACGACACGACACTCACGTTCACGCCGGACGAGTTCACCGAGGGCGCGCTGCCGCCGCTGACGCGCCCGCGTTTTCTCGCGATCATCGCATCCGACGTGCTGGCGATCACGCTGCAGCGCAAGTCCACCGGTCGCGTGGACGGGTTCATCGTTGAAGGTCCCACGGCCGGCGGCCACAACGCGCCGCCGCGCGGCAAGCTGCAGCTCAACGACAGCGGTGAGCCGGTGTATGGCGAGCGCGATCACGTGGACCTGCACAAGTTGAGCGGCCTCGGTCTCCCCTTCTGGCTGGCGGGCGGATACGGCAGCCCCGAACGACTCCGCGACGCCCTCGCCGTTGGCGCCACCGGCATCCAGGTCGGGACCGCCTTCGCGCTGTGCGCCGAGTCGGGCCTCAGGGCGGACTACCGCGCCGCCTTGCTCGAGAACATCGTCGCCGGGACGGCGACGGTCTTTACCGATCCGTTGGCGTCGCCGACGGGCTTTCCATTCAAGATCGCCGGGCTCGACGGCACGCTGTCCAGCCACGATGACTACCTGGCGCGGCCGCGCATCTGCGATCTCGGCTACCTGCGCGAGGCGTACCGGACGCCGGACGGCACGATCGGGTTTCGCTGTCCCGCCGAGCCGCAGTCACTCTACATCTCCAAGGGCGGCAGCCTCGAGCAGACCACCGACCGCAAGTGCATCTGCAACGCCTTGATCTCGAACATCGGCCAGGCGCAGATTCGCGGCGGGAAGTACGTCGAGAAGGGCCTGGTCACCGCCGGCGACGATCTCGCCGGCGTCAGCCGGTTCCTGGTCCACGGCGCCGCCGATTACACCGCGGCGGACGTGGTGACGACCCTGCTTGGCACCGCCAGTTCCAGGTGACGGTGCGGATGCGGTTCATATCGGTCCCTGCATTCTCAACCTGGGAAGCGTTCCAGGGTCCATTACAATTGGGGTATGCCCGTTTCACTCACGCCGCGCGAGCGCGCCCACCTGAAAGCCCGCGCCTACGCGCTCGAACCCGTCGTGCAGGTCGGGAATGCCGGACTCACGGATAAGGTGGCGGCGGAAGTGGACCGCGCGCTGACCGCTCATGAGCTGATCAAGGTGAGAATCAACGGGGCGGATCGCGACGCCCGCGAAGCGCTGTGCGAGGCCATCGCCGCCCGGGCGGATGCGGCGGAGGTCCAGCGCGTGGGCAAGATACTCGTGCTGTGGCGGCCGAAACCAGATGAAGCGAAGGCGGCGGCCGAGACGCCGCGGGCGCGCCGCTAGCGGCTGAACAGCTTCTGCAGGAACGACTTCGGCCGCGGGCACTGGCAGCGCTGATCCTTCGGCACGTCGCCCAGCACCTGCTCCACGTGCTGGCCGCATCCCACCCAGCTCGGCTTTCCGCATTTCGGGCACTGAACTCGCTGGCACATAACCGGTCTCCTTGTATGAATGGTCCACATCGATCATTCCATATCGGGCTCCCGCTGCGCCCCGCCCGTATAATTGAAGTCTTCACTTGTCCTTAGGAGAACGCGCCGTGACCGAGCCAGAAGAAGATTTCGCCACGATGTTCGAGGCTTCGCTCAAGGCGAAGCGCTTCGAGCGGGGCCAGACCATCGAGGGCACCATCGTCGCGATTGGCCCGGAGGTGGCGTTCGTCAACGTCGGTGGCAAGGGCGAGGCCCTGATCGAGATCGACGAACTCAAGGATGCCGATGGCGCGCTCGAGGTCGCCGTCGGCGATCGCATCCAGGCGACGGTCGTGTCCACCGAGGGCGGGCTGACGCTGTCGCGGAAGCTGGCGCGAGGCGCCGCCACCAATCGCCAGATCGAAGACGCGTTCCGCGCCGGGCTGGCGGTGGAAGGCAAGATCGAGCGCGACGTGAAGGGCGGCTACGAGGTCCGCATCGGCGGGCAGCGGGCCTTCTGCCCGTTCTCCCAGATCGACACGGTCCGGACCACCGACCCGGCGCAGCACGTCGGGCGCGTCTACTCCTTCCGCATCATCGAGTACAAGGACGGCGGCAAGAACCTCGTGGTCTCGAGGCGCGCGCTGCTCGAGGAGGAGCAGCGGGCGAATGCCGGCGAGGTCCGGAAATCGATCGTGGCCGGCGCGGTGATGACCGGGCGCGTGGCCTCGGTCCGCGACTTCGGCGCATTCATCGAGCTGGGCGCCGGCGTGCAGGGCCTGCTCCACGTCTCGGAGATGGCGTGGTCCCGCGTGGCGGACCCGTCGCAGGTGCTGTCGCCGGGCCAGGAGATTTCCGTCAAGGTGCTGCGCGTTGACGAGGGCGGGCAGAAGATCTCCCTCGGCTTGAAGCAGCTCGGCGCCGATCCGTGGACGACGGTCCAATCCACCTGCGCGGTGGGCCAGGTGCGCACCGGCCGCGTCACGCGGCTCGCCGAGTTCGGCGCCTTCGTCGAGCTGGAGCCGGGGATCGAAGGGTTGGCGCACGCCTCCACCTTCGCGCCGACGGGACAATCGCAGGCCTGGTCCCGGTCGGTCGCCGTGGGCATGACGGCGGAATTCGAGATCCTGAGCATCGATCCGGAAAAGAAGCGGATTGGTCTCGCGCTGGTCCAGGAGGGTGCGGCGCGAAGCGGCGGAACGGCGTCCGCGCCGTCGGGGATCGTGCCTGGGGCACGCGTCACCGGCAAGGTCGAGCGACACGAGACGTTCGGCGTGTTCGTGTTCCTCGCCCCGGGGCGCACCGGCCTCATGCCGTTGAGCGAGACGGGCCTCACCAGGGAAGCCGACGTGGCAAAGGCGTTTCCGGCCGGCGCGGAGGTCGAGGTGATCGTGCTCGAGGCCGACGCCTCGGGCCGGCGCATCCGCGTCAGCCGCAAGGCGGTGCTGGACGCGGCGGAGAAAGAAGAACTGCGCGACTACAGGGCCCGCACGGAGGTCCCGTCGTCGGGCGGGATGGGCTCGCTCGCCGACAAGCTCCGAGGCGCGCTGGCGCCGCGGCAGAAGTAAACGCAACGTGGGGCCGAGTGGCTGATCGTGCTCCCGCTTCTGTTATAACCTGAAGGCATGAGTACGCATCGTTCTTCCTCATCCTTCCCCCCCCTGACACGACGACGGTTCCTCGAGCAACTCGGGGCCGTTGGCGGTTCGTCCCTCGTCATGAGCGCCATGAGTTCGTGGGACCTGATGGCCGGTTCGGCGGGTCAGCGGCCTGAACTGAGCGGCCGTCCGGCCAAGGCCAAAGTGCTGGTACTCGGCGGCGGCCTGTCGGGCCTCGTGGCTGGCTACGAGCTCGGCAAGCTCGGCTACGACTACCAGTTGCTCGAGGCGCGCGATCGCGTCGGCGGACTGCAGTGGAGCGTGCGGCGGGGATCGGAGCACACTGAAGCCGGCGGCGATCGGCAGGTCTGCACGTTCGATGAAGGGCATTACGTCAACGTCGGCGCCTGGCGCATTCCGCACTCGCACCACGGCGTCCTGAACTACTGCAAGGAACTCGGCGTGCCGATGCAGGTGTTCCTCAACGAGTCCGACGCGTCCTACTTCTACTACGAAGGCCCCGCGGCCGGATCGCTGGCCAACAAGCGCGTGCGGTTGCGCGAGGTCAAGGCCGACATCACCGGCCAGGTCAACGAACTCCTGATCAAGGCGATCGATCAGAACAAGCTCGACCTCCCACTGACCGCCGACGACCAGAAGCGGCTGACCAATTACCTCCTGGGCCAGGGCTACCTCGACTCCACCACCCGGACCTACAAGGCGTTCGCCAACCGCGGCGAAGGCGACCCGTATCAACTGACCGCGCTGCTGCAGGCCGGGTTCGGCAATCGGCTGCGTTCGGTGCCGGCGATGGAAGGCACCACCGCCGCGCCGATGTTCCAGCCGGTCGGCGGCATGGATCAGATCGCCAAGGGCTTCCAGCGCGCGATGGGCCCGAAGCGCATCACCTTCAATGCCGAGATCCAGTCGGTGCACCAAGGCGACGCCGGCGTCAAGGTCGTGTATCTCGACACCAAGAGCGGCAAGAAGACCGAAATCTCCGCCGACTACGTCATCGTCTCGATGCCGTTGAACATCGTCGCCGGCCTCGACATTAACCTGGCGGCCGAGATGATGGAAGCGGTCAAGGCGGTGCCGTACAGCAACAGCGCCAAGATCGGTCTCGCCATGAAGCGCCGCTTCTGGGAAGAAGACGATGGCATCTTCGGCGGCCACCTGTATTCGAACCTGCCGATCGGGGAATTCTCGTACCCGTCGAACGACTACTTCACCAAGAAGGGCGTGCTGCTCGGCCTCTACTCCAACGGGCCAATCGGCACGCTGCTCGACCAGCCGATCGCGGCGCGCATCGAGCACGTGCTGACGCACGCCAGCAAGGTGCATCCGCAGATCCGCACCGAGTTCGAGAGCGCCTACGCGGTGTACTGGAAGAAGGTCAAGTACAACATGGGCGGCTACGCCAGCGGCCGCAATCCCGTGCGGCGTGAGCAGCTGTCGAAGGTGGACAACCGCATCATCATCGGCTCGGCGGCGACGACCCCGCATTCCGAGCCCGACTGGCAGGAAGGCGCGGTGTCGGCCGGCTGGCAGGCGCTGAAGTCGGTTCACGAGCGCGCGATGCGCGGATAGCTCGCACCGTGGCGCCGTTCTGGTCCGCGCCCGTCGAGACGGTCCTCACCGAGCTCGACGCGCGGCCCGGCGGCCTATCGGCGGCGGACGCCTGGCGGTGGCGGTGGGCGGCTGGATCTGGTATCGCGCGCGAATGCGGTGAAGGGTCTGCCTGACCGCAATTCATCGCGGCCTCATCCTCACGACAATCCGCAGGCGGCGGGCCGACCGCCCCTGCGGATTCTCGAATGGTCGCGGGTCCAGCCCGGCTTACTGCCTCGCCCCGGTCACAGAGTTAAACAGCGGACCGTCCCCAATGGCGGTCCCCCGTTGCGGCGACTGGTCGTGCGGCACACCCACGGTCGCCGTGCCGGTGCAGGTGCCGCCGCGGCCGTCATTGCCAGCGAAGTTGATGTAGTAGACACGCCCGTTGCCCGGCACCCTCGGCGTGCCCGTCCGCTCGGCGCGGACGCGCGCCGTGGTGGTGCCGAGGCCGGCGCCATCGGGTGCCGCATCCCCATCGCCGAGGCCATTGATCGGCTCATCCTGGAAGATGCTGACAATGGTGATCCCCACCGGGTCGCCATCCGGGTCGCTGGCGCCGTTGATGGTAATTGGCACCCACTGATGGTTCGGCGGCCACAGGCTCGGCAGGCTCGGCGTCGCCACGCAGGACGGCGCCGTGTTGAACACCGTCACGGTGAACGTGCGCGTCGCCACGTTGCCGTGCGCATCCGTTGCCGTGCAGCGCACCGACGTCACGCCAATCGCGAAGATGCTGCCCGTCAGGGGCACGCATGTCACCGGCACGGTCCCGTCCACGATGTCGGTCGCCGTGAAGGCGTAGCTCACCACGGCGCCGGCAGCGCTCGTGGCATGCGCGGTCAGATCGCTGACCGTGAAGGCCGGCGGCGTAGTGTCGACGACCGTCACGGTGAATGACCCCGTCGTCGTCAGACCGCCCGAGTCGGTCACGGTGCAGGCCACCGTCGTGGTCCCAATCGGGAACATCGAACCCGACGCCGGCTCGCAGACGGGCGTCAGCGCGCCGTCCTCGATGTCGCTGCCCGCCGCCGTGAAGGTCACCGTCGCGCCCGCCGCGCTCGTCGCTTCGGTCATGATGTTGGCCGGCGGCGTGAACGTCGGCGCGTTGTTGGTCACCGTGACGGTGAACGACCCGGTCGCTGTCAGACCGCCCGTGTCGGTCACCGTGCAGGCCACCGTCGTGGTCCCGATCGCGAACGTCGTGCCCGACGCCGGCTCGCAGACGGCCAGCAGCGCGCCGTCCTCGATGTCGCTGCCCGCCGCCGTGAAGGTCACCGTCGCGCCCGCCGCGCTGGTCGCGGCGGTCGTGAGGTCGACATGCGGCGTAAACGTCGGCGCGTTGTTGGTCACCGTGACGGTGAACGACCCGGTCGCCGTCGCACCGCCCGAGTCGGTCACGGTGCAGGCCACCGTCGTGGTCCCGATCGCGAACATCGAACCCGATGGCGGCGTGCAGACGGGCGTCAGCGCGCCGTCCTGAAAATCGGAGCCCGTCGGTGCCGGTAAGAAGGTCACCGCCGCGCCGCCGGGGCCAGTCGCGGGTGCCGTCAGGTTTGGCGGCACCGTCAGCGTCGGCGCCGTGTTGCAGAACACCGGGTCCGTCGCTGCATGGATCGTGATGGTCGGGAACACCGGGGTCGCGTACGCGTTGTCGTCGGTCACCCGAAGGCCGATCTGGTAGGTGCCTGGCGCCCGCGACGAGAACGCGGCCGTCGCATCGAAGACCGCCGTCGTGCCCTCGGCGCCCGTAAAGTTCAGCGGACTGCTCAGGTCCCACGCAAACGTCAACGCCCCGCCTTCGGGATCGCTCGACGCCGTCGCGTCAAGCACCATCGGGCTGCCCACGCAGAAATCGTACGGGCCGCCCGGCTCGGCGACGGGCGGCAGGTTGCCGGCAATCACGTTGACGGGGCAACTGGTGGTCGCCGTGAGGCCGTTGCCATCCGTGACGGTCAGCTGCACGTTATATCCGCCCAGATTGGTGAACGTGTGGCTCGCCGTCGAGGTCGGAGCCGTATTGGTCAGGATGGGCGAGCCGTCCAGGAAGTCCCAGGAGTAGCTTGCGATCGTGCCGCCCGGGTCGTTGTGGAACGACCCGCCGCCATTGAACCTGGCCGAGTCTCCGGCCCCGATGGTAGAGGGAACCACCGTGCAGACAGCTGCCGGGCCCAACTCGAAAATGGTCGGCGACAGGATGATGATCGCGTACGCGGTGCTCAGATCGCCCTGGGGCCAGTATCCGCTGCCGCCGTACCAGTCGCCACCGGCCAGTTGCCTCGAAATCAGGAGCCGCGCGACCCCGGTCGGCCCGGTGCCGCCGGTCGTGGGGTCGCTCCGGTACCAGTCGAAGGCCCGGCTCGGAGTGGCTGGATCGTCGTTGATGATGACAACGGGGTTGGCGATCACGTGTCCATCAGAATCGAGACCCGTCGCCAACCGGAATGCCTTGGCCATCGCATAGAGCGAGTAGAGGTTATGGCTGCCCCAGGTTGGATCGGACAGGTGCCAGTTCGCTCTCATCCCGCGCGCCATGAACCGGACGCCCGCCTGGAACCGCAGCTCGTTGTCGGTGGTGGCGTTCGGGTCGTTCCTCACGCCGTCGAAGTCCATCTGCACCATGCCCGAGGGCGTAGTGGCCATGCAGCCAGACCAGGCGCAGCCGGTGCCGCCGTAGCCGAGCGAGCCATTGTAGAAGCCGGAACTCATGGTCTGGGAGTTCTTGAGCCAGTTGTTCAGGTTTTCGGTCTTCACGAAAGCCGGGACGGGAATGTTCCAGGCGTTCTCCCCGGCCAGCCCGGTGATGGCGCCCCACTGGGCGGTCGAGTTGTCCGCGGATCCATAGTTCCAGCCGTAATGCCAGCCGCCGCGCCCCCAATTCCCCGGATCGACCTGACCCCACCAGTACATGTCCATCATGTCCTGCACGAGGTCCCGGTATTTGCGCCCTTTCACCCACGTGGCGAGACCGGCGACGGCCACGGCGTCGGGCGTGCCGCTGGCGACAAACGCGTCGGCTACCTGGCCGGTGATGTAGATGGGATTGCCCGCGTATTGCAGGCCAATGGTGTTGCCGTTCGTGTCAGGATTCCCGGCCGCCTGCGCGCCGATGGTCACCCCGCTCAACTGGGTCTCGAGCCACGCAAGCCCGCGCGCGACATCGTCCACGTACGGATCTTCCAACCGATCCCCAGCTTCGCGGTGGTTGTTGATCTCCAACGCCTGCACCGTGGAAGACGTCGCCGACACGGCTTCCGGGCTTGTCCAATACCCGGCCGGAATGGTGCCAGCGGTGGTCCGGTTAATCCGCTTGTGGAGGTTCCAGAGGCCTCGGTCGATAGCCATGTTCGCCTCGACGTCGAGCGTCTTGGCCTGGACGATCACTTTGAAGTCATCGCTCCGCGTGAAGCCACCCAGGAACGTGACTGTTAGCACGGCCGTGTACGGCGTGCCGGGGGCGCCAGTGTAGGTATGCGTCCGCTCCAGCGCGCGCGGGTTCGCAATGCTGACCGCCACCGGCCCGCTGCCGTCACCCGGATCCCATGTTGCGGCCGTGATGACGGCCGGCGAGTAGTCGGGGTACACGGCCACGCCCTGCAGGACCAGCGAACCGCCGCTATACACCTGGTGCGGCTGCGTCGGCACGCCCAGCCACGGCACCGTGATGGGAGCCGTCACGCATGCATCACCGACTCCGAAGGGGTTCGACTTCGCCTGGTTCGTGTTTGCCACTGTCGGGCAGTTGTCGTTGATGTCGAGCACGGTGTCGGCATCCGTGTCCTGACAGGCGTTACCGATGCCGTTGCCGTCGACGTCGGCCTGATCGGGATTGACCACCAACATGCAGTTGTCCCGTCCGTTGGGGAGCCCGTCGTTGTCCATATCCGAGTCGCACGCATCGCCGAAGCCATCGCCGTCCGTGTCGATCTGCGTCGGATTGGGCGTGATCGGACAGTTGTCGGCCGCGTTGGCCACGGTGTCGTTGTCGATGTCCGGATCGCACGCGTCGCCGAGCAGGTCGCCGTCGGTATCGCGCTGGTTGCTGTTGGGAACGGCCACGCAGTTGTCGCTGCCGTTGGCCACCCCGTCGTTGTCGAGGTCCGCGTCGCAGGCATCGCCGAGGCCATCGCCGTCCACGTCCGCCTGGGTCGCATTGGCGGTGGTCGGGCAATTGTCTGCCGCGTTGAGCACGCTGTCGTTGTCTTTGTCGGGGTCGCAGACATCGCCGATGCCGTCGCCGTCGAGGTCCGACAGGTTCGTGCTCGCCACCGTCGGGCAGTTGTCGTTGACATCGAGCACGGTATCCGCGTCCGTGTCCTGACAGGCGTCACCAATGCCGTTGCCGTCGACGTCGGCCTGGCCGGGGTTCGGGACATACACGCAGTTGTCGGCGGCGTTCAGGATCCCGTCGTGGTCGATGTCGGGATCCATGTCGAGCGTTGCGGGATTACAGTCGTCGTCTTTCCCGTTCGCGGCGATCTCGGACTGGCCGGGGTTCACCGCAGGATCGGCGTCGTTGCAGTCCACGTTCGCGTTCCAGCCGTCGCCGTCGGCGTCGGGCATCAGGACCGACACGGACCATTCATGCGCCACGGTGCCGCCCGCGGCGTTCCCGTCGGAGACCTCGGCGCTTACCACGTGCGCGCCGAGCGCGCCAATGGCGGGGCTGTAGGTGAAGCTCGAGCCGGCGCCCGCCGGCGAAAGGTCGACCAGCCACTGGACGCTGACCGCATCGCCGTCCGGATCGCTCGGCGTTACGGTAAAGGGCAGGTTCGCTCCGGCCAGCACCTGCTGCTGCGCCGATGCCGGCGTAAACGCGTCAATGGACGGCGGGTGGTTGACGTCGGCGATCGTGACGTGCGCATAGGCCACGCTGGTGTTCCCGTCAGCATCGGACACCTGGAGGCCGATAAACCCGTCGAAGGCGGACGGGAAACTCCCGGTCGGCGTCGCGCCGGCCGCGTCGTCGAACTGGCCGTCGCCGTCGACATCCCAGGCGTAACCGGTGATGGCACCGCCAGGATCGGCCGAAGCCGAGCCGTTGAGCGCGAAGGACGCCCCTTCGTTGGCGGCGTACGGGCCCCCGGCATGTGCGACGGGCCGGGTGCTCGGGAGGTTGTCGGGGCCTGCGAGCGTGGTAACGACGCCGTCCATGTCGGCTATGAGCGTCGCGAGGACTGACGTCAGATCGGCGTCGGCGGCCAGCACGACGTCGATGGCGCTCTGCATGCCCGCTTCGGTGAAGTTCAACGATGCCGTGCGGGCGATGAAGGTGCGCAGGGCCCCGGCTTGATCCGCGATGCCGAAATTGCTCAGCGCCTGCAGTTGCAGCGCATTGAAGCCGGCCGAGACAATCTGGGTGTGAATCGGCGCGACCGCCGCCGACAACGCGTCGAAATCCCGCGTGTCAGCCGCGAGCGTGGCGCCCAGGTCGGACAACGCGCTGTTGGTCGACGACAGCTGCGCCGCAAGCACGGCCGAGTACGACTGAATCGCGCGCGCGTGCACCAGCGCCCAGGTGGAGTCGTCCGCGGCGTCAGCGCCCTGATAGCGTTCGATCGAGTGCAGCAACGCCGCCAGAATGGCCGATTCGTTCCGCTCCGCGTTGCCGATCGCGATGTATTTCTTGACGATTGGATCGTCACTCGTGTCGGCGATGCGCGCCACCGGGCCGAGCGGTGTCACCTGCTGGAAACTTGGATCTGGCGGATCGGCCGCGATGCCGCCGTAGTGTGAGATCGTGTTGATGACCGTGTTCTTGGCCGCCTCTTTCGGATCTACGAAACCGAACAGTCCCATCAACTGCGCCTTGGCGTAGTCCTCGATGGCGCTGACGACGTACCCGACCACGCAACCGACCGGGTCGGCAACACATTCGATGGCCTCCTTGATCTGCTGCAGCTTCTCCAGCGCATCGAGGTCATCGATCAGCCCCTGCCAATGGGATCCCTGGGCGTTGGCCTGCGCCTTGATCGCGGCGATCGATCCGTTCGGGAGGATTGGGATGTTCGCGGGAATCACCACCGCGAAGGCGGAAGGGAAGAACGCGTCGACACCTGCGTGATAGATGTCGTCCTTGCACGCCTTGTAGACCACGCCGTACGTGCCAGGCCCGAGATAGCCGCTGGGCGCCGTATTGGCGATGGTCTCGTAAATGAACATACCGCCCCAGGCGAGGTCCGTCACCGTGTTCGGGATCCCACCGGGGTTCGACACGTCGGTGATGTGTTCTCCGTCGCTCAACGTGGATGCGCTGACGACGTAGATGTGGACGACGGGAAAAAAGGCGCCGCACTGCCCGCCATTGTAGAAGCCTGTGTTGATGGTCACCGAGGCGTTGGGGCCGAAGGTGGCGAACCCGGCGCCCTCGTCGTTCCACCACAGTTCTTGTGCTTGGGTAACTGTTGGCGCGAGCAGCAACCCCAACATGACCGAAAAGCCGGCCAGCACGCGAGTCTGGCGGTAAACAGCAGACGCCATGGCGGTCATACAGTCCCCCTACGGAAACCTCGCCGGTGTACCGAACGCGATCAGTTAACTGCAGGGACCTCCAGTGCCATCCGGACAGGTGGTCCGGCTATCGGTCTTCGCGGGCTCGAGGACCGCGCCGATCGCGCCGGTGAGGTCTACCATCTCCAGGTTGGTGCCATTCAGAATCGCGCCGCTCAGGTCCGCGTTCCGCAAACTCCCGCCGTACAGATCGGCGTGGCTCAAGTCCGCGTTTTGCAGTTGGGCGTTGGGCGCCTGAATGCCCATGAGACTGGCCTGCGAGAGATCACAGCCAGGGCACCGGAGGGTTTTCTTGAAGGTCGCAACATGGTCCGGATTGGCCGCGCCCGCGCTGTGAAGGGCGATGGAAGCGAGTGCGCCGCACAACGCGGTGATCAACCAGATCTGCGAAGGCGATTTCCGCATGACGTTCCTCGTGGAGGTCTATGCCAAACCTGCCAAAGCTGAGTAATACAGATTGAGCCGTATCATCCAGCCAACAAGGCATCATCCGCCCAGAAAAAAGGACTGTCAATAAGATGTTGACGAAATAATCGCGCGTGCTCACAAAATGAGCTGTTGTAACTGAATAGTTACATGTGACCTGCCGATACTGCTATTTCCTGAGCGATCGAGGATGAATTCCAGATTGCCAGCTGTTGCGCAGTGTGCACTGACTGCTCAGTGCACGGAAGGCCAGCCTTGGGCCGGCCTAGTTGCCCGGAGCGGTTTTCGCCGAGGGCGACGACCGAACCGTCCGACAGCAGCACGAGCACGTGCAGCGATGCCGCGATCTCCACGACGGTGGCCGGAGTCTGGGCATGCACCGGAAATGCCGCACCGGCGAGGGCGAGGACCAGGCACACGGCGGCGCGAATCACGTCGGCGCGCCTTATTGCGCCAACGCCAGCGTCAGGACCGCAATTGAGTTCTTCATCGTCGCATCCATGTACTGCACTGGGTTGCCGCGGGTCGACGTCCATGTCGCGCCTGCGGTGGTCACCGCTTGACGACGCACCAGCAGGACGGAGTGCTGGTGCCTCCAGTCGTTGCCATCGGTGCACGCGCCATTGGCGTCCTGAGCGTCCATCCCGCCGACGCACACGGCGCCAACCGCAGACAGTCCCTTCGCCGCCCAATGCATGGAGTACAGGTTGTAGTCGTTATCGTTGAGCAGATATCCGGTGGCGCCGCCCGCCCACTGCCCCAAGCCCCAGGACTGCACATCCTGGCCGCCCGTGCCATACCAGTCGTCGCCGATGTAGTCGAAGACCTGGCGGAACGTGGTGTAGGCCTGTCCGCGGGTGGTGCCAGTGAAGCCGGCATCGTTCGGGATCAATGCGGTGCTGCCTTCCCACAGGGGGTTGTTCCAGCCCATCAGCCCCATCGCCATCAGTGGGCCCGCCGACAACTGGAAGGAATAGCCCGTGAGAGACGGGGTATAGGAAAACCCGCCGCTGCCGTAGGGACGGCCCGCGGCCACTGCCGCGCCCGTATTGTGTATCGTGGCTCGAAGAAACGACCCGACACGGGCCTTCACCATGTTGTTGACATACACGCCGCGGGCGGCCATGGGCGACGTCGCCATGGCGTGCAGTGCGGAATACATCCACTGGGACGTGGATGCGTCGGGGGCGTTCGCGTTCGGGGTGTAGTAAAAACTGCCGGGATGCGATCCGCTGTCGTTCTGGAACCACACCAGGTAGTCCACCGCCTGCTGGGCGATGAATTCGATGGGCTTGAAGCGGACCCGGTTCGTATCCCCTACCTGGGCCACAGTTCCGGCCATGCCGGAGGTGGCGAGTGCCGCGGCCGCGATCCCGGAGACATATGCCTCATTTACGGGGTTGACAGTAAAACTCAAGCCAATGCCGTCGTTGGTGCCGGCAATCGGGGTGGCGAGGTCGTCGGCCTCGTCAGCCGCAGCGACGCCAACGACGCCCATCTGGGAGAGGTTGTAATTGAACAGCCGAACCAAATCCTCGGCATAGGGGTCGCTCGCGTACCGTAGATCGTTTTCGGCGAGCCAGGTGGGCGACGGCGTGGCGTCGGCGTACGTTCCCGGCGGATACGCCGCCATGTGCTTCCGCTTCTGCATCGCCGTCATGGCGATCGCCACGTTCGCCACGGGATAACTCGACCCGATGCTCGCGGTCATCGTCGCGGTACCGTCTCCGGCGCGGTTCGCGACGTCGTTGTGCAGGCGCCACAAGCCATCCTCGATCGCCTTGTCGCTCATCCGCTTCCGCCACTGGCGGCCGAGGCCGTTGGCGGCGTAGTTCTTCGTGAGGTCGATGTTCTCGGCGGGAGCGCTGCGAATCGCGTCGGCCTCGGCCGCGAGGATCGATCCGTAGTGCATGACCGGATACACCGCCTGGTTGTTCGCGGTCTGGGCCACGCCATTGCAGCTGACGACGGTAATGGCCGCGTTGTACGCGACATCCTCGTAGCCAATGGCATATTGATGCGATGCCGACAGGTCATAGCGATTCGTGGTGGTGATGTCTCCCGACGAATTGCCGTCGCCGAAATCCCACGAATAAACAATGTCGCCGGTGCAGTTGCGCGCGATCGCCTTGAAGATCGTCGGCGCACCGTTGTAGGTGGGGTGCGGCAGGTTGCGGTTGGTCGGATCGAACGAGACGGTGATGACCTGATTCGTGTAGGTCGCCAGCGTGCTCGGCACGGTCTGGTCATTCGAGAGTCCCGGTACGACCGCGCACTGGACTTGAATGGGTTCGGTCAGCGAGAACGCCACGGCCGCCTGCCCCGGCGGGCAAGAAAGGCCGGCAAACGGGTTCGGCCCCGCCGCGCCGGTTGCGCCGGCTGCGCCCGCCGCGCCGGCCGGCCCCTGCGCACCTGTCAAACCCATCAGCCCCATTGGACCCATCGGCCCCACCGGACCCGCCGGACCTATCGGACCCATCGGACCTGCCGCGCCCACTGGGCCAGCCGGGCCCGTGGCACCTGCCGGACCCGCAGGGCCCGCGGGACCCGGATCACCTGCCGAACCGGTCAGACCGGTTTGACCCGTCGGGCCCGGTTCACCCGCCGGTCCCATCGCGCCGATCGCCACCGAAAAGGAAAAATTCTGGTGCGGCGCATTGCCGCGCGACACGTGCAGGAGATAGGAACCGGCAGGCAGCGTCGGCAATGACGCCGTAATCTGCGTGCGAGCCGCATTCACCACGCGACTGAGCGGCATCCCGCTCAGGAAGACACTTGGCCTGGCGCCAAAATTGATGCCCGCGATGTAGAGAAACGACGCGTCTGTGGTGACGCTCGTAATGACCAGCGGGTTCTGTTGCGAGGTGTTCTCAGGACCGTCGTCTCGGTCGTCTCTGTCTTGCTTGCCTTGTTGGTCTTGCTGCCTTTGTTGGGCAGCGGTCCCCGAACCCAGAAGGCAGGCCAGAACGGCGATCGAGACGATGCGCTTCATTGATGCCCCCTCGAGAGAAATGCGGTCGTGAACAAAGCAGAAGGGAGAAGCCAACAATACTTTCGCGCCTCCAGCTTGTCAAACCACGACGACCTGCCGGGTGGCACGCGCGGTGGACCGGTTGACGAGATGAATCGTCACGCGATCTGCGTCTTACGATTGTCTACGAGTGGTGACATTCCATCTCCACTCACTTACTAATATCCCCCTCATTCGTGGTCAGTTCTCGGTCTCCTCGACCACTCGCAGTCGGTGGCATTTGCCTTTTCAATTTGGAGGTGCGTGATGATCCGAAAGGCTCCCGCGTCAGCGTTTTGGGCGGTGTGCGCCGCGGCGCTGCTGGCGGCTTCACCTCTCAGCTTGCATGCCCAGTCGTCCACAGGCAGCCTGCGCGGCGTCGTCAAGGATGCCCAGGGCGTGATTCCCGGCGTGACCGTCGCGCTGGTAAACGAATCGACCACCATCTCGCGGGAGACCGTGACCAACGCGTCGGGTGAATACTCGTTCCCGGCCATTGAGCCGTCGACCTACACCGTCAAGGCGGCCGTGACCGGCTTCCGGTCGTTCGAGCGCAAGGGCGTGCGCATTGGCACGCAGCAGAACGTCGGCCTGGAGATCGTGCTGGAAGTGGGCACGCTCGAAGAGACCATCACCGTGACGGCCGACGCCCCGCTGATCGAATCCACCAACGCCTCGGTGGGCGGCGTGATCGACAGCGCGGCGCTCGAGGCGATTCCCAGCTCCGGCCGCAGTGTGTTCCTGATGGCGACGCTGGAGCCCACCGTGCAGGCCAGCGGTAACGCGCATTGGAACCGCATGCAGGACCAGGTGGGCAACTCGGCCGTCTCGATGGGCGGCGGCCCGGTCCGCGCCAACAACTTCCTGGTGGACGGCTTCCCCGTGACCGACCTCCAGAACCGCGCCTCGACCAACCCGTCGATGGAAGCGGTGCAGGAGATGAAGGTCCAGGTCCACACCTACGACGCCGAGATGGGCCGCACCGGCGGCGGCGTGATGAACATGTCCGCGCGCTCGGGCGGCAACGAGTGGCGCGGCTCGGCCTACGGGGTGCTCCGGCCCGAATCGCTGGTGGAGCAGCTGCTCATTCCCAAACTCCAGAAACAGCCGAACGTGCCGGAGTACTGGCGCAACGGCGGCGGCGGCGGCGGCGGCCCGATCATCAAGAACAAGACCTTCTTCTGGGTGGCGGGCGAGAAGTACGTCAACAATCAGCCGCAGCAGAACTCGTTTCTCCTGCCGACAACGGCGGAGCGCAACGGTGACTTCTCCGGCCTGCTGCGCAACGGTCAGCCGGTGACCATCCGTGACCCGCTCACGGGGCAGGCGTTTCCCGGCAACCAGATCCCGGCCAACCGCATCGATCCGGTCGGCGCGAAAATCCTGGGGTACTTTCCCAAGCCCGACTCGGAAGTGGACAACGGCGCGTCGAATTTCAGCATGACCGACCTGTTGCCGAACCAGGCGTACCAGATCACCACCAAGGTGAACCACCAGTTCAACAGCTCGATCGCGTTGAGCGGGTTCGTCCTGCGCCAGGTGACGCACGAGGCCAACTCCAACTACAACCCCGAGAACAAGTTCGTCGGGGGCAGCTACCAGCTCGATCGCGTGATTGGCACGTTCGTGATCAACAACACCTACGTCCTGAACAACTCCACCGTGCTGACGCTACGCGGCGGCTACAACAGCTTCGACGACAACTACAACCTGCCGTTCGAGTTCGACGCCAAGGCGCTGTGGAACAACCCCGCGCTGACCGGCCAGTTCTCCGACACCAACCGCTTCCCGACGACGGCGATCACCGACTACAAGGGCACGGGCTGGACCCAGCGGCAGGCGAACGGCTACTACCAGTACGGCGTCAACGGCACGCTGAGCAAGCTGTCGGGCTCGCACAGTTACAAGTTCGGTGGCGACTACCGCGTGCTCGGCGTCCGCTCGCTCAACTACGGCGCCTCCACGGGCACCTACACCTTCACCGGCACCTACAGCGGCAACGCCGCCGCTGACGTGCTGCTGGGCTATCCGCAGAGCGGCAACGTGCCCCTCAACACGGAGCTCGACGGCTTCGTGAACTACTACGCCGCCTACGCGCAGGACGACTGGCGCATCAACGACAAATTCACGCTGAACTTCGGCATCC
Source organism: Vicinamibacterales bacterium (assembly GCA_041659285.1). Taxonomy (NCBI): domain Bacteria; kingdom Pseudomonadati; phylum Acidobacteriota; class Vicinamibacteria; order Vicinamibacterales; species Vicinamibacterales bacterium. The sequence continues at coordinate 57,192 of JBAZYO010000011.1, forward strand.
GCCTGGAGAGCGAAACGGGCATGCGGGAGAAGAACAACAACATGACGGTGGACTTCGCCAAGACCACGGCGAGCCCGCTCGACTCGCTGGTGAACGTCCTCGATCCGATTACCGGCGCGCGCCGGCAGATCATGGGCGGCCTGGTCTACGCCGGCGAGGGCGGCGCGGCCACCGAGCAGGGCAACCAGCCGGCCGTGAAGATCGCGCCCCGCATCGGCGCGGTCTACAGCTTCAGCCCGAAGACGGTGCTCCGCGCCGGGTGGGGGCTCTACTACTCGCCGTGGAACTATCCGGCGGCCGGCACCAACGGCTGGGGTCAGATCGGCTACTCGGCCACCACCGAGATCATCCAGCCGCAGGGGACCGGCGCGGTGCCGACCATCTCGCTGAGCAACCCGTTCCCGGGCGGGCTCGTGCAACCGAGCGGCAGCAGCCTGGGCTTGCTCACCGGCGCCGGCGGAGAAATCCGCTACATCGATCCCACCAAAGGCGCACCGCGCGTCCAGCAGTACTCGTTCGACCTCCAGCGTGAGATGCCCTGGGGCATCAGCGTTTCGGTGGGCTACGCCGGCCTCACCGGCTCGAACATGAGCTGGGGCGGCTCGAGCAACGCCACCATCAACATCAACCAGCTCGATCCGAAGTACCAGACCTCCGGCATCAACACGCTGCAGCAGGTGCCCAACCCGTTCTTCGGGGTGGCCGCGGCCGGCCAGTTCTCGCGGCAGTCCACGATCCAGCGGGGGCAGCTCCTGCGTCCGTACCCGCAGTTCGGCGACGTCCTGATGATGCAGTCGACCGGAGCGCACTCGCAGTACCACGCCGGCATCTTCCAGATCCGCAAGCGCAGCACCGGCATCTGGGGCGGCAACTTCAGCTACACCTACAGCCGGCTGAAAGACAACCAGTTCGGGGAGGGCAACTACTACACGAGCGCGCCCGGCCTGCAGAACAACTACACCGTGGTGCCCGACTCGCCGTACTACAACCCGGACCAGGAGTACGGCCTGAGCCTTCTCGATTCTCCGCACAAGATCGTCGTCGCGCCGACGCTGAACCTGCCCTTTGGCGAAGGCCAGAAGTACCTGGCCGACAGCCGCGTCGCCGACATATTTCTTGGCGGATGGTCGATTACGCCGGTGATCACCTTCTCGAGCGGATTCCCGATGGGCGTCAGCCAGAACCAGACTTCGACGGGGTTCCTGCTTGGTAACAACCTGCGGCCGAACCTCGTGCCCGGACAAGACTTCCTCGTCCCCGGCGACATCACCGACCGCATCACTGCCAGCCCCACTGACAACCTGTACTTGAACGGGAGGGCTTTCGTCGCCGTGGCGGCCAACCAGTTCGGCAACGCGCCGCGCACGCTGCCGGGCGTCTACTCGCCCTGGCGGAACAACGTGGACCTGTCGGTGAGCAAGAACATCAAGACCGGCGGCCGCACCTCGCTATCGGCGCGCATCGAGGTCCTGAACATGCTGAACCTCGTGCAGTGGGCCGCGCCGGCCAGCTCGGCGTTCGGTAACGCCTCGTTCGGCCAGATCAGGAATCAGGCGAACAACATGCGGATGGTGCAGTTCACGTTCCGGCTTCAGTTCTGAGGGGCCACGGGTGCGGTTATGAAGGGCGAGGGCTTCGGCCCTCGCCACCGAGATCGATCGCTGAGGATTTGCCCATGCGCCTCGCCCACGCTGCGCTTCTGCTGCTGCTCGCCGTAAGCTGCGCGCGCAGCAAGCCCGAGACGACGGTGCCTGAACCCCAGGTCGCCGCGCCACGTCCCCGGACGCCGCCGCCGGCTCCCACGCCAGCGGAGCCGGCGGCACCACGGCCCGCGCCCCCCAAGGCCCCTGCGCCTGCACCGCGCGCGGGCACTCCGGCGCCACCGGCCGCGCCAAAGGCAGGCCCGCCCGTCGCTAAGGCTCCCGCCCCGGCGCCATCGCTGGACCTGAACGCACTGACAGAGCGGCTCAAGGAGACCAAGGCCATTGGCTTCTTCACCAAGATCACGCTCAAGAACCAGGTCGACGATCTGCTGGACCAGTTCCGCGCGTACCACCAGGGCAAGGCGAAGGTCACCATGACCGATCTCCGTCGGTCCTACGAGCTGATGATGATGAAGGTGCTCTCGCTACTGCAGGACGAAGACCAGGCGCTGTCGTCGGCCATCGTGTCCTCGCGCGAGGCGATCTGGGGCCTGCTCGCGGATCCGAAGAAGTTCGCGGCCCTCCAGGGTTGAACGCGGGAGAGAAACTATGAATGCACCCACCGTGGCTCTCGTCCAATCGCTGGTCGTCGTGGCGTGGCTCGCCGTGCCGCCCCAGGCCCAGGACGACGAGGCGCTCAAGAAGGACCTGACGGCGGTCATTGCGCTCCACGGATTGCCGTGTGGCCAGGTCGTCGCCGTAAAGGTACTGGCCGACAGCGACTACGCTGCGTCGTGCAAGGACGGGAACAAGTATCGGGTCTACCTGAATGCCGAGGGGCGGGTGGTGGTCGAAAAGCAGAAGTAACGCTCCTGGCGTGACTCCCGCGAAGCGCCCGATGGCGGCGTACTTGGCCTCCCTCCCCCATCACGGAAGGATCAATTCGGGCGAACTGGTGACGCTAAAGAGGAAGCCTTGCAGTTGCTGATACTGCTCCGTCCCGGCCGGACGCGACGGAGCCGCAAGGAAGGCCTTGAGTGCCTCGCGGCCTGGACGGACTCCCTTCGCTGATCTCCTGACCATTGGTTTGTTAGAAGCGGAGGAACCGGTTGACCTTCACGATCAAGGCCTGGTTCAGCAGGCCGGGCGCGCCCAGCCGCGCATCGCTGTCTCGTTCCTGGTTGAACACCACGAAGAGCTCACTGCCAGGACGGTATTCCCAGCGCAGACGGACGTTCGCGCTGACCGCATGCGTGCTCGAGTTGTACTGCACGAGCGCGCTCGCAAAGAGCAGCGGCGTCGCGGTATAGGTGACGCGCGACCCCGCCAGCCGGTTCACAAACGCACCGGCCGGCAGGTCGAGCCAGTTCACCGAGATATTCGGCTCGATCGAGAGCTGCGACGTGACATTGATCCGCGACCGATTGAAGGTGACCGCCGTGCGGTTGCCGCCATAGAACGAGCCCTTCTCGACGAGCACGTTGCCGCTCAGGCGCCGCTGCTGCCCCATGTTGTAGCCGACGCGGGCCGTCGTGAACCGGTAGCCGCCAATCGGCACGCGTGCGCCCGGCACCAGCGTGAACGCGCGGGTGATGAGCTCGTAGTCGTCGTTCAGGCCCACGCTCAGCCGGTCGCTGTTCTGAAACTCGACCGCGACTTCGCCGTCGGCAATGCGCGTGCTGAGCCGGCCGGCGCTGTCCTCGAGGTAGGTGAACTGCGCGATGTTCGAGACCTTGCGGACGCGCCTGCTCCTCCTCGGGCGAGGGCTGAAGCGCAGTTGCGCGTAGTTCTTGCGGATGTCGGCCCGCCGCAGGAAGCCGACTTCGGGATTGAAGTCCCGATCGATCGACAGGCGTTCCAGCTGAACACCGTAGCGATCGCCGCCGTACTCCATCTGCGCGCGATAGCTCATGTCGGCGGAGGTGACGCGGTCGGACACGCTCTTGGCGACGTAGGTGGCAAACGTGAGGTTGTTGAAAAAGGCAAACGTGCCATCCACGCCGTAGACCTGGTTCGACCCAGGTAGCGTCTGCGCCTTCGACCGCGCCGTGGCCAGCACGCCGATACTGCTCCGGCGCAGGATGTCTCGCTTCACCCGGACGACCGAGAAATTCGTGGCGGCCGCGTTTGCCGCGGCATCTGCTCTGGTCTGCATGTTGACCATGCCAATCGAGTAGCGGCCGACGCGCCCGGTCAGGCGTCCGCCGCCCAGGATCGGCACCTCGCGGCTGCCCGACAGGCCCAGCCGGCGACTGTAGAACAGCAACGGCAGGTCGGAGGTGTTGGCGGCGGCGCCCCCGGAGAAGCTGTTGTTGCCGAAGGTAAACAGACCCTGATTTTCGAGGAAGAAGTCGCGCTTCTCAGGAAAGAACAGGCTGAAGCGTGTGAGGTTCACTTGCTGCTCGTCGCCTTCCACCTGCGCGAAGTCGGTGTTGTAGGTGAGATCCAGGGTGAGGTTCTTCGTGATGCCGTACTTCGCGTCAACGCCGAGGTCGCCGCTGACGTCGTTCGTGCGCTTCGGCGTCGACGTGTTATCCGACGTGAGATCGGCAATGGCGTATGGCTTCACTTCGAAGGTGCCAGTGACCTTCGGCGCTTCGAGCCCAACCAGACTCGCGTACAGCGATGCCGAGAAGTCGGCGCGGCCCAGCCCAAGCGACGGCGGCAGCTTGGTCAGGTAGGCAATCTCGTTCTTGGCCTTGACCGAGCGGCGGGCTTGGAACCCCCAATCCTGCACGTTGCCGGGTCCGTAGCGAATCGACTTGAATGGCACGGCGGCCTCGATGGTCCAACCACCCTCGAAGGTGCCCGCTTTGAGGCTCCACACCGGGTTCCAGTCTGGGTTGAACTGGCGCTCGTTCACGCTCTGCAGTTCCGTCCGTCCCCCCAGTGGATTGGCCTCGAACAAGATGGCGTTGCGGCGATCCCGGAATGTGTCGAAGGCAAACTCGACCGAGTCGCCCTGGCGGATGTTGTTGCTGTCGCGCCGCATCTCGTTGGCGATGCGGCGGCCAGGCTCGCTTTCCCACGCTCTGAAGGCGACATACACGTTGTCGTCGTCGTAGAAGACCCAGACCTCGGTCTTCTCACTGGCGGGCTGACCCGCGTCCGGCTCCATCTGAATGAAGCCGGACGCGGGTTGCACGCGGCTGTAGGCCGCCTCGTCGAGCCGCCCGTCGATGCGCATGGGCGTCGTGACACGCACCGCGCGCACGGTGGCGCGCCCCTGGTCATCGCGCGCGATCGTCTCTGGCAGCGTGGGAGGAGGCGGACCCGGCGCGGCTTGAGCCGGGCGGGCCGGCGCCGGTTGGGCGGAGACCCGGCCGGCGCCAAGGCTCGCGAGTCCGGCCGCGACCAAGACGAGGATCGGGCTCACGCGCATTGGTGCGGCATCACTCAAGGGCTCCTAGCCGATCGTGCGCAACTTCGTCGTGGCGTTGGTGAGGGCCGACAGCGTGTCGTCGCCCAGCAGGGCGCGCAGCCGCTCCTGTGCGCGGCGCCACCCGGCGCGCGCGGCGTCGAGCTGCTCACGACCCTCCGGCGACGTCTGATAGATGCGCTGTCGCCGGTCGGTTCCCGCCCGCCGCGCGACCCAGCCGCGCCGCTCCAGCACGGCCATCACCCGGGTCATCGTAGTGCTGTCCATCCCGAAGCCCTTCGCCAACTGCCCGTGCGTGGCGTCGCCGAGCCGGTTGAGCGCGCTCAGCACGCCAAACTGCGTCACTTCGAGCCCCGAGTCGCGGAGCTCAGCGTCGTAGAAGCGCGTCACCTGTCGCGACAGCCGCCGGATGTTGGCGCAGGCGCAGGGCAGGGCGAACAGGTCGCCGGCCGCCGGAAGCGCTGTCGACGCGCGACGAGGAGATGGGGGCTTTCGAGGGCGTGACATTGGTAGATAGATGCGCATACATGTATCAGACGGCACGCCGCGCGTCAAAGTATTTTCACGCGGAATGTCGAGTGATGGCGGAGGCTTGAGGGATTCGCACTGTGGGCGGCGCGAAGCGCCGGCCATTGAGCCCGAGGCGCACCCGAGCCGCCATCGAACGAGACGCCAGATTGAGTGAGATGGCGGAGAGGGTGGGATTCGGACCTTCCTCAACACCACAAACGCTAAAACATTCGGAAATACGCCTCAATAGAAACAACAGAATCCTCGAAATTCGTCGTTACTGGAATAAAACTGGAATACAGCCCCTTCGCTTTGCTAGGCTAAATCCAATATATGCCTGCTGGAAGTTTAGCTCTATTTCGCTGGCATGCTCGCACATGCCCACACCGTTCCAAGGGGCGGCGGTGGACCAGATGTAATTGTGCCGTCTGGGCTCAGGGGTCCCTGGGTGGCGAGTGGATCAAGCGATCCCTGAACACTCGCGATTGGAGCGTGGCCGCCGCAACGATTCACGAATGGGAGGCGGCGAAAGAGATCGGCGGCAGGAGGCAAGAAGTCCCGACGATCAAACAGGCGCTTCAGAAATATTTTGACGACGTCGAGGCCCGCCACCTCGCACCCTCGACCGTCCGAAAGCGCCGCGAGCTGCTCGAAGGAAAGCTGCTTCCTTATTGCGAAACGAAAGGTTTCAGCCGGCTCAAAGACCTAAACGTGGATGCGCTTCGCAGTTTTCGCAAGACCTGGAAGTTCTCCGCGATTTCGGCGGTCAAGAGGCTCGAATACTTGCGCGGGTTCATGCGGTTCTGCGAAGAGTCGGAGTGGATCGAACGGAATCCTGCGAGGGCGATTAAGCCCCCAAAGGTCACCCAATCGCCGACGCTGCCGTTCGAAGAACAGGACGTCAAGCGGGCACTTGAAGCGGCCGACAAGTTGGCGGAATGGGGCTCGTTCGGACCTAAGGTAAAGGCGATGGTGCTCCTCCTGCGTTATTCAGGCTTGCGACTCCAGGATGCTGCTTGTCTTGAGCGCAGTCGGTTGACTGGTGACAAGCTATTTCTCTACACGCAGAAGACAGGCACTCCCGTCTACTGTCCGCTTCCACCAGAAGTGACAAAGGCTCTCGGAGCGTTAGTCAACGAGAGAGCAGAGTATTTTTTCTGGGATGGCAAGAGCGAGCGCGAGACAACGGTAAAGAGCTGGAACCGGGTGTTTCAGAAGCTGTTCTCAACCACCGATCCGCCAGTCGTCGGTGGTCATGCTCATCGGTTCCGAGACACGTTCGCAATTTCGCTGCTCCTGAAAGGCGTCGAGTTATCTCACGTGTCAATCCTGCTCGGGCATAGCTCCGTGAAGGTGACCGAGCGCCACTACTCACCTTGGGTAAGAGCGAGGCAGGAACAACTCGAGGCTGACGTCCGACTGACTTGGGAGCCGACACCGTCACTCCGTCATCGAAAGAAAGCCACCGGTACTCCGAGTGTGAAACAGGGACGCGCCAAGCCAGCCTCTCGAACACAATCGATTCATTGACCCAAGGAGCACGAGTAGTCTCGACCTGAGCGTTCTGTAGTCGCCCGATACAGAAGTGCTTGTAACCCCGCACTATTCAGCAACAGCCCCGTAATGCAGCCTCGGTTAGTTTTTTGTCAAAGTCCATAGCACCGATTGAGCGATACAGATCTAGCGCTTCCTTCAGAAGCCGTCGGCCGTCGACAGTTCGTTCCTGGTCGCATGCGAACTTGCCGAGCCGCCTGAGAACGTAAGCCTTCTGCGACCAGAGCTCATACTTATCCATCAATGCAAACGCACGCTCCCTTGACTCAGCCGCATTTGGATCGTTCATGATCGCCTCGACGATACAGATATTGCCGAGCGTCTTTGCTTCACCCAGCACATCACCAACATTGCACTTCGCTGCTAGCGATTTCCTATAGAAATCTAGAGCAATTTCGTAGTTCCTCAACGTCTCATGCGTCAAGCCCAAGTTGTTGAGAGCTCGTCCTCGAACCAACTTCAGACCTTCGCGACGCCGAGCGTCCACCTTACGCAAATCAACACTCTCGCATGCATCAACCGCTCGCTGAAGAAGCGGTAGCGCCCGTCGTGGTTCGGGTCGCTCCTTTTCAGTCAAGAACACGCCGAAATTGTTGTAGGCGCCCGCGATCTCATATGGGTCGTTCAGCCGGTTGTTGATGCGAATTGCCTGGCGGACGAGTCTTTCCGCCTTAGCGAATTGCCCCATGATCTTTAGTGCGTCGGCCATCTGAATACGAAACCATCCCGCCAACTCAGTTCCGCGAGCGATTTCCAAAGCTCGCTTGGAAATCGAGTAGGCTCCTCGAAAGTCATCCAGCTCGAACATAAGCTCGCTGATGCATGCATAACGGTCGACCAGTCTGGTGCCTTGCGCCCATTCAGCAATGATGCGCTGCCGCGTCTCTACGTTTTGTCGATTCACGGAGATGCTCAACGTCGACGCCGGCGATACAGTCAGGAGTGAGCAAAGGTCGCCGTTGGCGACTTGAACTGGATGGCGGTCTGCGTAACGCGGCACATTTGTCCAAGCCCAGTCGTTCGAGTCGCGTGTTAGCCACAGGATTCGCTTGAGTCCACTTGAGGTCACTGCTCGTCGGACCTCCTCGTCGTTGCCAGAGTAACCAAGGACACACAATGTCCGGCCCGCCAGCCGTCTCTTGAAGTCGGCTTCAACCTTATGGGGTAACCCCAGCCGAACTTGATGAATCCTGGCGACCAGGCTCGCTGGTCTCGATACAGCTCCATGCAGGTGTTCGACACGTTTGCGGGGCGCACCGGCAGCCTCAAACAACATGTCAAAATTTGTCGTGTAGAGGACACTTCCGGCCCGCGCGAAGCCGGCTAGAGCTTTGTGGACGTCATTGGGCACGCCACAATTGAAGATGTTAAAAAACGGCCGGATTGACCCCTGCGCTAAGGATGCATGAAACCGTTGAAACACGATTTCCGGCGTGATCGTAGCGTAACGAGGATTCCGCCTTGCTCTATTCAGTGCTCGTCTCAGGTCGCGCGTAGTGCACAACGCCTCGACCGCTAGATCCTTAAGCGCGAAACCCGAGGGAAATGCCGAAGGCGGAATCATCGAAATACCGGCCCCAGCGAGAAAGATGACTTTGCCGCCTGCGATATCAGAGCGCATTGATTGCGCGAAGGTTGAGAGGCTTACTCTGCTGATTGCCACGCGTCATTAGCCTATTTGTCCTTAGAATCGTTTGCACGTTGGAAAATAGACTGACAGAGGCCGCGACATATCCAGAGAGCGGCAGCTCACCGTGACAGGCCCGTGCAAATCCCGGCTAACTGGCGAGGTCTGAATGGCCTCATGTGCCCTTGGTTGCCGGTCACGTGGAGTCGGAATCGCCGCATGGTGAAACTCGCCGTATTGTCAGCCCAACGGGCGTGGGCCGGTCTACGGGTGCCTAGGGTTGACGTGTTCGCCCGCGGTCACAGCAACCGCTAGCCGGTTCTCCCTGGGCGGAATCGGACAAGAGTAAGCCGGATTGTAGTAGCAGCTGGGGTTATACGCTTTATTGAAGTCCAAATCGTAGAGATCAGTCACGGTGCGCCTGACATCTAACATTCGACCTGCCGGGTAGGTCTCGGTGCCGTTCGTAAGGTCGCCGAAAGGGACGAACAGGTCCTGCTCGGAGGCACCAACTTCTACGAATGCATTCAGTTCAAGCGCCCGCCCATTTAGTCGAAACCGGAGTGTGCCGACGCGCCGAACTTTTCTCACCGCGCCGTCCGAGTAAACCATCGATTGCGGAAGGGCGCCGCTGAAAGGAGTCATCGCTGCCGGGATATCGCACCGTTCGTCTACCGCGTAGTATTTAAGTGGTAACAGGGTGGGCTTGAGGGCTTCCGGAATAGGCTCTGACGCATCGCGAAGCGCGGCGTCCTTGGCGGCGCGTTCAGAGTGGATAATATTGACGTAGCCTCCGGCCGACGTGGGCTCCGAAGAACACCCGAGTGCCACGACAGCAATCGTAAAACCCAGGGTTCGCCTGATGGCTGATCGCCTCGCACACCTCATTCGAGCCCTTCTTTCCGAAGCATCGCTTCGCGCGAAAACGCGATCTCACAACTGATTGGCACTACCCATATACCTGAAGTCGACATCATCAGCCAAGGGCTCTTGAACAGACGGCCGGGTGCTCCCCTTGACTTCCCTAGACGCATGATAGGAGAATCGCCCAACTTGTTGACCGAAGGATTCATGGATGAGTGCAAAACGATCGGGCGGTGAGCTGGTGCAAGGCACTCTGGACTTACTGATTCTCAAGGCTCTGTCACAGGAACCGATGCACGGTTGGGGCATTGCCCGGTCAATCGAACTCCAATCACGATCCGTGCTCCGGATCGAAGAAGGTTCGCTCTACCCGGCCCTCCGGCGACTGGAGCGCGACGGATTCGTTACCGGCAAGTGGGCGATCTCCGATAACAATCGCCGCGCCAGGTATTACGCGCTGACCGCACGCGGTCGTCGTCGACTCCAAAGTGAACAAGAGCGCTGGTGCGCCGTCGTTCGAGCGATGTCCCTCGTGCTGGAGTCTTGATATGGCGTGGTTCGGCCGCAAGCGACGGGACGATCCAAACGATGACATTGCTGAAGAGATCGGCTATCACTACAGTCGAATTCAGGCCGAACTGGAGAAGGACGGGACTGACGCAGACGAAGCCCGAGCAGCTGCACGCGACCGGTTTGGCGACCCCTCACTTATTCGCGCTCAGACCGTTGACGCCGTGTTGGCATCACCTGTGGACGGACTGGCGCGAGACGTGCGATACGCGTGGCGCAGCATTTGGCGAGATCGGCTGACGTCCGTCGCAGTGACACTGTGCCTCGGCTTGGGAATCGGCGTCGTCGTGACGGTATTTGCCCTCGTCGATGCGGTGATGCTCCACGACGTCACCGCTCGGCAACCCGAACGCCTTGTCCGATTCTCGTCGGTGTCCTACCCGATCTGGCGTGAAGTGCGCGACAGCGGAATCTTCGATGAGGTCGCGGCGGGTGGGCAATGTGCCAGCCCGGTGCGCTGGCGGCAGGGCGATCAGCTGCGACCAATCGTCGCGAACTGCTTGTCGGCCAATTTCTGGGACGCGATTGGCGGAACCGCGGCGTTCGGCCGCTTGTGGACAGGGAATGAAACCCGCCTCGAATCGAATCCCCGGGTTATCGTTCTCGGACACCGATTCTCTAGAAGAATTGGCACCGATCGAGAGGTTCTGGGGCAAACGCTGGTGCTCAACGATGTGCCGTACACGGTCATCGGGGTCATGTCGCCTACCTACAGGGCGATTCAGGGATACGGCGTCACACCCGACGTGTTCATCCCATTTAACCTCGACTTGCATCCTCAAGCTTTGGATCGCAGCGCTCCGGCGAGAGATCGGTTCTGGCCAGTAGCGCGCCTTCGACCGGGAGCAACAATCGAAAGTACTCGCCAGCAGCTTGTGCCCATGCTGGATGAAGCTCAGGCAAGCCGGCTACGCTTGACCCCGGCCAGTGGATTAGCGAAGTACGCGTCGGAGGGATTCGATCGAGCCGTCGTGATCGTCGCCAGCGTCATTGGCAGCATTGCGATCCTCTTTATGGCCATCGCATGCAGCAATGCCGCAGGGATGCTTCTGGCCAGATCGACGAAGCGCATTCCACAGCACCAGGTCTGCCGGGCTCTAGGTGCGACCTCGGCTCACTTGGTGCGGCAGCAAGTGCTTGAGTCATCGATGCTCGGGTTGCTCGGCGCGGGTACAGGTGTCCTCGTTTGTGCCGCCTCGGCTCGGCTAGCCTCGGCTGTCGAGATTCCAGTGCAGGACGTCATGCTGTCGATGGCTTTCTCACCGAACCTCGGCACGATCGCGATATGCGCCGCATTAGGGGCAGGCAGTACAGCCGTGACTGGATTCTGGCCAATCCTTCAGATTCGCCGCGCCGGCCTTGCAGGGATGAGCGTGCGCGCGATCAACGGAGAGCCGAAGGCCCGTCGATGGCTCCTGGCGATTCAGGTGTGTCTCTCAACCGTCCTGCTCTTCGTGACTCAATTGGCGTGGCAGAACACACGAGTCATCGGCGCGCAAAGTCCAGGATTTGAAGTCGAACGTGCCGCCTGGGTCGATGTCGTCTTTGATCGGCGCCTTCCACCCGCAGAGCGAACTGCCACAAGAGGCCGGATACGCCAGGCGCTTGAACAGCACCCTGACGTGGAGAGCGTGTCTTGGGCTTGGTACCTGCCATTTCAGGCCGCATACGGTGAACCAATCCTCCGCTCACAGTCCGGGGAGAGCGCGATTGAGGTGAAGGCGATCGAGCAGGGTGTGGGGCCTGGCTATTTTCACACTTTGGGTATTGGCGTCCTTGATGGACGCGAATTTGTCGACCGCGACATCCTCCAGCCTTCTGAGTCCTCAATCGCGGTGATCAATTCGACGCTGGCCCGGCGTGTGTTCGGCAGCCAGTCGGCTGTTGGTTTGACCCTCTGGCGCCATGTTGATGGTCGTCCACCCGTGCCTATCCATGTCGTCGGTGTTTCCGCTGATACTCCATTCCGAGTCCCTGGAGAAACGCCGCCGCCCTTGATTCATACGCTCGCCTCGACCAGTTCAAGCTTTGTCGTGAGAACGCGACACAATGCGTCAACAGCGATCACGGAACTGTCTCGCTCGATCGACGCGGCAGCCCCGGGGGCCGCCGGTGGCGGGTACGCATTCTCGGATCGCGTGGCTAAAGCATCTTTTCCCGCGCGTGCCTTGGCCGTCCTGTTCACCTTTTTCGGAGTCGGTGGCGTGCTACTTACGACGACCGCTCTCCTTGGTCTGGTCAGCTACAACGTGGCGCGGCGGCGGCGCGAGATCGCACTGCGGCTCGCCTTGGGATCAACGCCGAAACAAATTGTCACCTTGCTGGTCGGCAGTCACTTGTGGCCCGTTGCCGCCGGGAGCATGGCGGGGTCGGTGTTCGCCATCGGCTTGGCGTGGCGCTACGCCGACTTAGTCGCGAACTCACTTTCGCCCTTTGACCTAGTGGGCGCCGTTGGGGTCATCGCCACGATGCTGACACTGTCGATAATTGTGGTTGTTGCGTGTGTGCGTCGACCGTCGTTAACATCCCCAAGCGATATCCTGACCGCCGAATAAGTCTGCGAGGATTCATGGCTAACGCGCTACGGCTATGGATTAGATACCGCTGGCAGCTCAACGGTAGTCGTGCCATATTCCTGCAGACGCGGACGGATAGCAGCGACCGCTGGGGTATCAATGTTCTCAAAGGGATCAGAGTGGCGGCGGTGGGACCTCCATGTCCACACCCCTGCAACAAACATGAACAACCAGTTCGGTGACTGGGAGGAGTACCTCAAGGCAATCGAAGCGCATACCGATGTTCGTGTAATCGGCGTGACCGACTACCTCACCTTAGAAGGCTATTCACGGCTGAAATCTGAGAAGGCGTCAGGGCGCATTCCGAGCGTCGAGCTGCTGATTCCAAACATCGAATTCCGCTTCGCTCCGCCAACCGACAAGGCCACGCCGGTCAATATCCACCTCCTCGTTTGCCCGGACAATGCTGATCACGAAAAACTGATCAATGAAGCATTGACACGCCTCTCGTGGACATACAACCGGCGTCCCTACTCGTGTACGCGCGCTCAGTTGATTGACTTGGGAAAGGCATTTGACCCATCGATCAGCGACGAGGTCAAAGCCCTCACCAAGGGCGTCGAGCAATTCAAGATCGATTTCACGGCCTTTCGAAGTTGGTACGAGGATGAGCATTGGCTAAAGACGAACAGCCTCGTCGTAGTTTCCGCTGGCGACGACGGCCTTTCAGGTTTTCTTAAACAGGGCGGTTGGGCCGCCCATCGGGAGGAAATTACACGATTTAGTCACATGCTGTTCTCAGGACGTCCAGGCGAGCGTGAGTTTTGGCTTGCACAGGGGGCCGGCGAAGACGCGGACACGGTTAAGAAGCTCGGAGGCCCGAAACCATGCATCCACGGCTCGGACGCCCATTCGATTGAAAAGCTCTTCAAGCCGGATCAAGATCGACAATGCTGGGTCAAAGCAAACCCGACGTTTGAGGGCTTGCGCCAGCTGCTCTATGAGCCGGCTGATCGAATTCACATCGGCCCGACGCCGCCCATCTACCACGACGAAGCCCGCATTATTAAGTCGATCGGTCTCAGTAAAGCCAACGGCTGGTTCGAGGAGCGCGAGATTGCTCTCAACTCTGGCCTTGTGTCAATCATCGGCCAGAAGGGCTCGGGCAAGTCTGCGCTCGCCGAAATGTCGGCCTACACGGCTGGCAGTTGGGACACCGACGAACCTACGAGCTTCCTGAACAGAGCGGGCGCCAACCTGAACGACCTAACCGTCAGCCTGAATTGGCTGGATGGGAGAACCACCAAGGCAAGACTTGGCGATGCCCAGCCTGCTAATCGGGAAGTTCGCTATCTATCTCAGAAGTTTGTCGAAAGGCTCTGCTCGGATGACCACATCGGAGGCGAGCTGGTTCGAGAAATTGAGGATGTTGTATTTACTCATATTGACCCAACCGAGACCCTGAACGCTTCAAACTTCCAGGAACTCAGGTCAGAGCGGACTCATGCAATCAGGACAGAAGCGCAGCGGCTCGCCTCTGAGGTGCGCGATCTGATTCGAGAGGAGTGTCGTCTTCGCGATAGTCAGAGCCGGCTGCCCGAGAAGCGCAAGCGCGTCACGACCCTGACGGAAGAAAAGGTCGGCCTGTTGAAACAGATGCCGAAGCCCGCGACTGAGGAGGAAGCGAAGCTACAGGTAGAGTTGCAGGGCAAGCGAGCAGCCCTTGTAGCAATACAACAGAAGATTGCCAGCGAAAAGCAACGCCTGCAGAAGGTAGCCGATATTAGAGCCCGAGTGCAGCAGTTCACGGTGACCGCCGGTCGGTTTAGTGCCGATCTGGCTGCGCTCCTGAGCGAAGCGGGTATTCCTGCCGAAGAGCATGCCGCCTTCAAAGCAACCTTCTCCGGCGATACGGACAGCCCACTCTTGAAGCGGACCACAGAATTGAAAGCATCCGTAGCGGCCCTGGAGGGAGGGAACGACAATCCGGCTGAGCACACCATGCGATGGCTTGAGGCGCAGATCAAAGCCCTTGTGGCCAAGGAGTCTGTAGACAAGGCCCGTCAGTCCCGCATTCAATCGATCCAGATGCGCATCGCATTGATTGAGGCTGAGCTCATGCGCTTGGACGCCGAGATTAAGCAGATAGAAGGACCGGAGAAGCTACGGATTGCAGCTGCATATGAGGAGCGAAGTGCGGCCTATGTCGGCTATTTTGCAAACCTAACGGCTGAGCACAAGACATTGCAAGAACTCTACGGTCCGGTGAAGAAACATTTGGGATCGGAATCGGCATCTGCCACAGAAAAGGAGCTTGAGTTCGCTATTCAGTGGGAGGCGGATCTGGAACAGTGGCTCGCACGTGGTGTCGCTCTGTTTGATCAGCGCCGAACCCTGCCCTATGGCACGTTCGCTGAGCTCGGTAAGGCGGCAAAGAACATTCTCGTTCCTGCTTGGACTTCAGGTGACCCGGCCACAATCAAGCCGGCCGTAGAGATGTTTGTCGCGGAATTCAAGAAACAGTCCCATCGAGACTATCTCAGGGGCGACACGACGGTGGAGCAGTTTCTTACATGGCTCTATGACGTCGCTCACATCTCGTTGCGCTATGGGTTGAAGTACAACGGCGTGGACCTCGAAAAACTGTCGCCCGGCACCAAGGGGATCGTCTTGCTGATCTTGTATTTGGGCATGGACACTAGAGATTCACGGCCCTTGATTGTCGACCAGCCGGATGAAAACCTCGACAACGAGTCGATCTTTCAGCTCTTGACGGCTTATTTCAGGGCGGCCAAGACGCGACGGCAGATCATTCTGATCACTCACAACCCCAATCTCGTTGTGAACGCTGATTCCGAACAGGTCGTCGTAGCGCACTGTTCCCGACAGCCGAACGGCCTGCCGCACATCACCTACGTGAGTGGGGCGCTAGAGGACGATCGGCCACCCCAGGCCGGCATAAAGCAACAGGTCTGCCGGATCCTCGAAGGAGGCACGGACGCCTTTCGTCGAAGAGAACGGCGCTACGACTTGCTGCACTGAGACCCTCAAGAGCCTAATGTCTCGGGATCATGAGCATACGGAGAACACCTCGTAAGCCCTTCCTGCACACTCCCGCAGCGCATGTGACCCCTGTTGCTCGGCTTGCCTGCCGCGCTGCTGCTGACGCAAGCATTGGGCGCATATCTGTTCGAGATCCAACCGCACGACCCGTCTGTGTACCTAGTGGTCATTGGGTGCCTTCTTGCTGACGGCCTTGACGGCAGCCTACGTCCCCGCCAGACGCGCGATGCAGATCGACCCGGTAACGGCGCTACGCGCTGAATGACGTAGCGGTTGATCTCCCGACGCTTGGGCCTTGCTCCCAGGGGCTTCGCTTGCGATCGGCATCGCTGCTAACGCTTCCAGCCGTTGAGGCTAGCCCCACAGCGAGCTTGTGGACCATCGAGAGCATGCCGAATAGAATTGCCGCCATCCATGTCTCTGACGGACCGTCTTGGCCAGTTGTTCGATGTCTTCTCGAACCGCCAGAAGGCTCACGGCCCCGGCTACAAGCCACCGACCATTTCGCGCGAGTTGCACGGGCGAATCCTACTGCTTTACGACGAGGTCATCTCTGGACGCCTGAATACGCGCGGATGGGGCTACGCCGAAGACCACGGCGCCGCGTTCTTCGCTCAGATTCACCAGGCCCTGCGACTGCTTTACGGACGGGCGAATCTCGCCGAACAGCGGCAGCGCAGCGAAGCCGAAGACGTCATGGCCTTCACGAATCAGTGCACGGCGGAGCATCTCTTTGATTTCATCGAGGCGAGCTTCAAGCTGGACGTGTCGTCACGCATGCTCGGCGAGGAGAATCAATTCGTCGCTGCACTTAACGACATCTTCCGACGAGACGGCGCACCGTTCCAGCTTCTTCCAGGCATCACGCGGGAAGAGCCGGGCCCGCGCTACGTCAGCATCATCCGCGTGGCGTTCCCGCGCGTGGTGCGCGTGGATGAGGAGGCCGCGCACACTGAAGCCGTGCTCCCGGCGCTCTCGGTGCTCGCCGACCCCGTCTATGCGGGCGCGGACGACGAGTTCCGCCGAGCGTTGCAGGACTACCGGGCCGCGGACTATGCCGACTGCCTCGGGAAGTGCGGCAGCGCCTTCGAGAGCGTGCTGAAGGTCCTCTGCAAGAGGAATGGCATCACGGTTCAACCGGGCAAAGACACCTCCGGGCATCTCATTCCGGCCGTTCTGGCGAAGTCGACGCTCGACGCCGGCACGTTTCAGGAACCACTCACACTCGTCGCCCGAATGCGCAATCGCTTGAGCAGCTCGCATGGCGGCGGGTCCACCGTGCGCAACGTAGACCGTCACGTCGCGCAATATGCCGTGACCGCGACGGCAGCTGCCATCGTCCTTCTGGTGCAGGACATGGGCAAGTAAACCTCGCGATGCCTGACTTGTGTGTGCTGGCGCAAAAGCGCCCTAAGCGGGAAACGCGGGGTTCCAGATATTGATGATGAATCTGTCGCTCTGGGCGACGCAGACGCCGCCGCGCTCCGCGAAGCACTGGATCCAGTGGCTTTCGCTGTATTCCGTCTGCTCCCAGTTATCGTGATTCCCGGTCTCGATGCCATCGAGGTTCTTTCCCCTTGAGGAAGTTACCCCGCAGGGCATGCTCCCCGGCCGCGTGACGTCTGAGGCCGTTGGCACATGGGTAGGCGGCGCAGGGTATTGTCAGCAGCGACCAGATTTACGGTATGTGTTGAGTTACGTCGTCGGGTAAGAGTAGGCGGCGCGTGCCAGCACTGGCCGTAGGCCGACCGATCCGTGCGCAATTCTGGAGCGAACTGCGGCCGGAGCAGGTCCATCTTTGGGGCTCATGCATCTAGGGCCGGCCCGCAAGGTTATTTCCATACGAATCATGACGTCATGAAATACCGCTTGCCGCCAAGTAGCTAGTTGGGTGAGACTCCTATCGAATCTCGATAGGAGCCCCGATGAACGATACTCGAGCAACCGTTCTGCAAGGCACGCTGGATCTTCTGATTCTCAAGGCGCTCAGCCCCGGCGAGTTGCATGGCTTGGGCGTCTCTCGGCGCATCGAGCAGATCACCCGGGGCACCTTCTCTGTCCAGCCCGGTTCGCTCTTTCCCGCTTTGCACCGTCTCGAGGAGGCCGGGGCTCTATCGTCGGACTGGCAACCGTCAGAGAACAACCGGCGCGCCAAGTTCTACGCGCTCACCAAGTCGGGGCGACGGCGTCTCGGGGATGAAACCGCCCAGTGGAATCGTGTAGCGATGGCGATTGGCCACGCGCTTGAGACGTAACCGTGCTGGTCTCACGCCTGCGTAGCCTCTGGCGCAATCTCCGCCACCGCGATCGAGTCGAACGCGACCTGGATGACGAGATGAACTCGACACTCGATCTCTTGATTGACGAGAAGATTGCAGCCGGCCTCGCGCCAATTGAAGCGCGTCGCCGGGCGATGATCGAACTCAATCGGATCGAGCCGATCAAGGAACAGGTGCGGGACATCAGGATGGGGATGCTGATAGAAACAGCTTTTCAGGATCTGAAGTGCGCGTTCCGTCAGATGCGCCGCTCGCCCGGATTCGCGGCGTCGGCGGTGCTCACGCTCGCCATCGGCATCGGCGCCAATGCCACCATGGTGAGCGTTCTCAATGCCCTGGTATACAAACGGCTGCCGGTTCCCAATCCCGACGGCCTCGTCAGTCTGACAACCGTTGACGAACGCGGGCGTGAACGCTATTTGCCCTATGCTGCCGTTCACGCATTCCTCGCGACTGGGCCCTTCTCCACATTGTGCGGCTACAACGGCGGTGGCGTCTCGACCGTGGAGGCGAACGGCATTCCCGCCATGGCTCTGTATGCGTTTATCTCCGGCGGCTGCTTCGAGATCTTTGGTGTCGCGCCATTCATGGGCCGGCCGATTGTTGCCGACGATGCCCCATGGTCGGCGCCGGGCAACAAAGTCGCGGTCATCAGTCACCGCTTCTGGACTCGGATGTTCAGCCGCGATCCCGCAGTAATCGGCAGGACCTTTCGCGTTGAAACCATCGAGCTGACCGTCATCGGCGTGACACCGGAAGGATTCGGCGGTTTGCACGTGGATACGGCGGTCGACTTCTTTGTGCCTCCCGACACGATCTTTCCCGCGCCAAAGGAACGGCGGCCCGTCGCGACCCAACTCGTCGGCCGGCTGCGGGATGGCGTTTCGTTCGAACAGGCTTCCGCGCGGGTCGCCGCGATGTGGCCGGAAATAAGGTCCGCCACCACCGGCGACGTCACCAAGGCCTCCGAAGGGGCGAATCTTTACGGAAACACCACGAACCTTGCGCAGATCGGGACAGGCATTTCCTCAACATTGCGCCGCCGGTACGGCACGGCTTTTCGCATCGTGGCCGCATTGACGACGCTGCTGCTGGTGCTGATGTGCGTGAACGTCGGCGGCCTGCTGTTGACGCGGCTCAGCGCACGCAGCAACGAACTGGCGGTGAGGCTCGCGCTCGGTGGTAGTCGTTACCGTATCGCGCAGCAGATGCTGGTCGAGGGACTGGTCCTCTCTATTTTGGGCACCGCGTTGGCAATTCCGCTGTCGTACGCGCTCGTCGCACAGATCGATTCGTTCATGCCGCAAAGCCGCATCCACCGGACAATCGACCTGACACCGGATGCGTCGATTCTTGCGCTGATGGCGGTAATTGGGGTGCTGGCCGGTGTGCTGATTACAGCACTGCCAGTATGGCTTGCTGTCCGCCGGCAGGTTTCCGCTCCGTTTACCTGGGACCGGACGGTCGCCCCGTCGACGAATAGGTGGGTGCGTGGCCTGCTGATCGTGCAGGTCGCAGTAGCGGTGGTGATTGTGATCGGCGCCGGCTTGCTCGTGAAGTCCCTGTACTTGCTTCAGCGCGTGGACATCGGAGTCAGGACTGCGAATGTCATCGACGTCGACCTGTTTCCACTGCCTCGTGGCCGCTCGGCGACGCCGGCGTCCGCGACGGGCACCATCTCCGACTCCCATTACCCGGCAATGCTCGAGCGGATCGCAGCGTTGCCCGGCGTGCAATCCGTCGGGATGTCGCAGGCATTTCCGCGACAGACTTTCGCCCCTGCGACCCCGGTCTCGTTCGTCGGCGAGCCCGAGTCGGACATCCTATCGCTAGCCGACACCGCGTCGCCGGGGTTCTTCGAGACTGTCGGCACACCACTGATCGCCGGACGATTTTTTACGTGGTCGGACAGCGCGGCCGCGGCCCGGGTTTGCATCGTTACGGAAAGCCTCGCACGACAGTTACGGCCGGATGGCGATGTACTGCAGCGCCGTATTCGGTTCGGCACGCTGCGGGACCGCCAGGACATGACCATCGTTGGCGTGGTCGGCAACCTCAATCTCGGCAACCTCCGTGTTGAACAGCCGCCGATTGCGTTCGTGCCACCGGCGCTATCAGGCGCGAACTTCAGCGCGCCGAACATCCTGATCGCAACGACCAACAGCCTGGAATCGACTGCACCCGCCGTTCGCGCAATCTTGGCGGAAACCGGAAGGGAGTATGCCCGGGAGATCGTGACCCTCGAAGAATTGTTCGCGCGCGCTCCCTCGAGTGAGCGTATGACCGCGACACTGGCCGGCGTGATGGGCGGGCTGGCGGTTTTGCTCGCCGTAATCGGCATTCATGGCGTCCTGTCCTACTCCGTGACCCGCCGCACGCGCGAGATTGGCGTGCGCGTCGCGGTTGGCGCGGACCCGGGGATGGTGGCACGGTCGGTAATCAGGGACGCCAGCGTCCTCACTATGATCGGATTGGCCGTCGGCGTTCCAGCGGCTTTCCTAGCCGCCCGATTGTTGAGGGCGATGCTGTTCGGAATTTCCGAAACCGACACGCTCACCTTCATTGCTTCCGGAGCGATCTTCCTGGTGATTGGCCTGCTGGCCGGGATTCTTCCTGCGCGCAAGGCTGCGAACGTCGACCCTGTTATCGCGCTACGCTCGGAGTAGTTTTCCTTCAGCTCTCACTGAATCTCTTGCCAGAGGACATCATGCCCAAGGACAGCCGAATTGCGCCCGTCGCTAGAATGATTCTTACGTACCTCGTGTGGGTAGCCAGTTGTTCGTTGGCGACAGCACAAACCGCATCGTCGCCGGCCCTCTCAGACACCGCTCGCAACTACGTCGAGTCGGTGATCACATTGGCTCAGACCAACTCGATCAACCGGGCCACAATTGACTGGCCAATGGTGCGACGGGAGGTTCTCTCCCGAGCCGCAGGTGCTCAAGTGCCGGCCGATACGCACGCCGCCGTCCAATGGCTTGTGACAGCGCTAGGAGACCGCCACAGCGCCTTCCTCGACCCCGCAGCGCTTAAGTCGCTGCCGGCGCGCAGTGCGGCGGCAGCGGGCGCACCTGTGGGCCGGATTGTTGATGATCGCTTTGGGTATGTGCTGGTCCCCACATTCGGTTCGCCGGATCAAGCGCTAATAGACAAGTTCGCAACCGACCTCCAAGGGGTAATCGGTTCGGTTGAGGCTTCTATGCCCTGCGGGTGGATCGTCGATTTGCGTACAAATGGCGGTGGCAATATGTGGCCAATGCTGGCTGGTATCGGCCCGGTTTTGGGTGCGGGCCGCCTCGGTTCATTTCGGAATCCCGACGGCAGTGGCGCCTCGTGGTCCTACGAGAACGGCGAGGCGAAATCCGATGGTCGCACCCTCGCGAGGACCCTCAACCCTACGGTCAATCTTCATGTCGATGCGCCGCCGGTTGCGGTCTTAGTCGGGCCGGCCACAGCCAGTTCCGGCGAGGCCATCGCGATTGCGTTCCGTGGCCGTTCCTCAACGCGCTTGTTTGGAGCAACGACGCGCGGGCTGACGACCGCAAACCGTGTCTTCCCTCTGTCCGACGGCTCCCTCCTCAATTTGACGACTGGGGCTTTTGTGGACCGGACAGGAACGCCATACCAAGAAGGCGTGAAGCCGGACGACCTATGGGACGGTCCGTCTGAAGTCGGCAAAGGCAGCCTGCCTCTCAGTTGGTTGGCGGCACAGAGCGGGTGCTCAAAGTGATGGCCTTCGGCCGCCACTATCGCTCGATTGCAGCAATCGAAGATGTCCGACTACCGTAGGCTCCGATGCCTCGCACACGAGAATCGAACCGGCATGCAGCCGAGTGCCAACTTTGATGACCTGCTCTATTCGGCCCTCAGCGCGATCACCGGATTGACCCGCGCGGCCCGCCGAGCCGGCACGACGCCAGCAGCTAGGCCCAGAGCGATGAACAAGACTGCCGCAATCGCAAACGTCGCGGGATCGAATTGAGGAATGCCGTATAGCAGGTTACCGAGCACCCGCGCACCGAGATAGGCAATCGGCAAGCCGATGATCACGCCCAGCCCGGTCAGCAACGCTCCTTCACCAAGGACCAGTCGCACGACTTGCCGCGGCGTTGCACCGATGGCGCTGCGGATGCCAATTTCCCGCGTGCGCCGAGCGACGTCGTAGGCGAGCACCGCAAACACTCCAATGAACGCCAGCAGCATCGCGAGAAAGCCGAGCGTGGCCGCAAGCGTGGCGCTCATGCGCTCGCTCGCCGGGGCGCGGTTCAGCACGTCGCCGACGGTGCTGATCTCTGGCACGAACTCACGGCCGGCCTCAGCTACGATCTGTCGCGTTGCGGCGCTGATCGACCCGTGCACACTCTCGTCAGCACGAATGAAGAGACTTCCGTAGTTGGCATACCTCGCCATCTGCAGCGCCGGCCTGTAAAACACCGGCGTGCTCGGGTTGCGCGGATTGCCCATCGTCGCGCTTCGCACCACCCCGACAATCTCGACGTCCTGGTTGATTGGGTCGGTGCCGAACTTCACCCGGCGTCCGATGACGCGGCCGTCAGCGCTCAGCATTCGCGCCAGCCGTTCGCTCACAACCACGACCGGACGTGTCCGAACATTGTCGTCCCACGTGGTAGTGCGCCCCTCGAGCAACGAAATGCCAAGAGTTTCGAAATAGGCAGGAGACGTGATCTCAAGGAAGGCGCCGACGCCCTCGGCCGGCTCCCCGATGACGCTGATCACCTGGGTGCCCCCTGCACCAAACATGCGCGGGAAAGCCCGGCCAAGGCCAACGGATCGCACGCCAGGCAACGCCCGCACACGCTCGATCAACGGCGGATAGTAGGCAGCGTTGTCGATGTCCTTGTAGCCATCTGGGAGCGGCATCAGTCTGACCATCAACAAGTCGCTAGAATCGATTCCGGGATCGACGGACTGCAACAGATATAGGGATCTCCCCAGCAGTCCAGCGCCAACCACCAGTACCAGCGAGAGCGCGACCTGCGCCACCACCAACCCTCGCACCCACCGCGTCGTCCCGCGAGCGGCCGTGCGATGCCAGGCGATGACGAGGTCCTCCCGGCGAGGCCAAGCCATGGCGATCGGCAGGATGCTCATCACGATCCCACTCGCCAAGCCTGCTGCGAGCGTTGACTGGATCACGAACGCATCCGGCGTGAGTGAGATGGTGCGGGCGATGTTGCCAACGGGCAGGAAGGAAGTGACGCCCTCGACAATGGCGAAGGCGACTAGGATCGCCAGTCCGGCGCCTAGCATCGACAACATCGCATTCTCGATCAAAAGCTGTCTCGCCATTTGCAGACGGCTTCCGCCGAGCGACAGTCGCATCGACATCTCAGGCATCCGCTCGATCGCGCGCGATAACAACAGGCTGCCGAGATTGATGCACGCCAGGATCAACAGAATTCCGGCAAGCCCGGACATGATCGTTAGTGGCCGCGCGTAGTTGGTGCGAAGGAATGAGAAGCCCGTCGACAAGCGTTCGACGCGCGGGCGCGCCTCTAGCAGGCTGGCCCGTTCTGCGGCGGGCACGGACGCTGGAACGACCGCGTCCAGGAGGGTCGGCCACCCGGCGGTTACCTGCTGCGCACTGCTCTCGAAGCTGGCGCCGTCACGTAAGCGCGCCAGGATATAGCTGGCAGCCGGGCGCCGATCCGCCCGCGCAGGAAAGATGGTGTCGAACGGTACGTAGACGTCGACACCAGCATCGAGCTCCAGGCCATCGAATCCCTTTGGCATCACGCCGATCACGACCAGCCGCGCGCCCTCGACGCGCAGCGATTGGCCAATTGCCGAGGGCTGTCCGCCAAAGATGCGCATCCATAGCCGGTGGCTGATAACCGCGACCATGCTTCCCGGACGATCTAGCGGCGCATCCTGGTCCGAAATGGTGCGCCCGAGGATAGGACGAACGCCAAAGGTGTCGAAACAGCGTCCGGTGACCAACCCTCCAATCGCCTGCGACGTGGCACTCTCAGACGCAACCGCGAGCACAACCCCCGCGTTGTAGCCACAGGTACCGACGAATGGATTACCGTCCTTTGAAAGTTCAGCGACAGCGGGGATCGGCGTCAGCCGCAACTGGTCCTGCGCGCTTCGTCCTGAAATCCCGATCAACCCGTTCGGATCCGGAATCGGCAGCGTGCGGAGCACGATCGCGTTCTGCAGGCTGAACATCGCCGCGTTCGCGCCGAGCGAGAGCGCGAGGGTCAGCACGGCAGCGAGGAAGAAGAGCGGCGATCGCGCCAGATGGCGGAACGCGTAGCGACAATCGTTGGAGACGGGTACGCCCATGCGCCGGAGTCTAGTCCCAGCTCAGCACGGGGACAAGCGAAAGCCGAATACTCGGTGGTGTATCAGATTCGAGGCCACAGTGCCGCATGCATTGATTCGCTTCTGTGAACATCGGGGCGCTCTTACTCGGAACGTAACGCGCGCACCGGATCCACACGACCTGTGGCCCGGCCGATTGGCATCTGTATCAGTCGTCACGAAGGGCCGACACGGGACTCATCCGCATCGCGCGGCGCAGCGGAATGAAACACGACACGACCATAAGCGCGACAATGAAGCCGGCAATCTTGAGCAGCGTTGGCGGCGCGCTGGCGTAGACGCCGGCGATGCCTGAGGAGTACGCCCCGTCCCACGCCATCGCGCCCGCCGTGCCGAGCAGCAAGCCGGCGAGCAACGGCACTCGTAGGCCGGCGACGATCGTCTCGGCGACCTGCGCCGATCGTGCCCCGAGGGCCATGCGCAGGCCGATCTCTCGCGTCTTGAGCGTGACCCGCTGCGCGGTCACGGCATAGAGCCCGACCATCGCTAACAACACGCTCATCCACGTTACCGTGTCCGCCAGTACCGCCGACATGTGGCGGTTCCATTGCGCTTCCCTGACCGCTCGCTCCATCGTGCGCATGCTGTAAAAGGCCACGTTGGGGTCAGTCGCCTGTGCTTCAGCGCGCAACACGCCGGCGGCGCGCTCAGCGTCCACCCGATGCCTGATGAGCACCGCCGAGGTTGCAGGCGCCGCAGCGGCAATCGGCACGTAGACCACCGGCGTTCTTTGTTCGACGCCGCCCGGACCCTGCTGGCGCACGGTCGGAGCGACGCCAATCACCGTCACCCAGCGCGGTTCGGTATTGGCAGGGGCATTCGCCGCGGTGAGGGCGAGTTGCAGGCCGATGGCATCGGCGCCGTCCAGGAACACCTGCGCGAAACGATCGTTGACGATCGCCACGGCGCTGTTGGGGCCGCCGTCGACGAGGGTGAAGTCACGTCCCTTCAGCATGTCGAGCGCCAGCGTTTCAAAATACCGTGGCGAGGTGTCGATGGTCAGCACCGTTGGCAGCGGTTCGCCTTGAGGCGGCTTCTGGCCGCGGATCTGCAGGCGCTGTGGGCTCGTCCCGCCGCCAGGCAGCACGGTGGCGCGTGATACGCTGACGACCTCCGCGCGCGATTGCAAGCGCTCCTCAAGCCGTACGAAATAGTCGCTCCGTTGCTGTGCCGTGGCGTATGACGCGGTCGGAAGTGTCACGGCAGCCGTGACAATCTCCGTAGTGTTGATGTTGGCGTCGGTTGGCATCGGCTGGTTCGCGATGTAGGAAGCGAGCGCCACTTGGGCGAGCAGAATCATCGCCAGAGCTAACTCCACGCTCAAAAACCCACCAGTTACGACACCCATTCCCCCGCGGGTCTTGGCGCGGCCGCCGTCCTTGAGAGTGCAACTTACGTCGGTGCCCGATGCGTAAATGGCAGGAATCAACCCGAACACCGCAACCGTCGCGAGCGATAGCGCGACTAATCCGCCGAACACCGCTCGGTCCATCGCGTAGTCGTTCCAGTAAGGCAGGGTGCCTTCGGGAATGCCTGACTGCACCGCGCGGACCCCAACAACGGAGATCACGGCGCCTACCATGGCCGCAGCGCTGGCGATCACCACCGCTTCGATCAGGAGCTGGCCGACGATGCGGGTGCGGCTGGCACCGAGTGACGTGCGGATGGCAATCTCGGGGGCGCGATGGACCGCGCGCGCCATCATCAGGTTTGCCGCGTTGGCGCACGCGACCAGGATCACGATAATGCCAGCCCAGATGAACGGCATCCAGCCGTCGAGACTCCCGAGCAGTCGCTGGTTGAGCGGCACGACCCGGGCACGCACGTTGCGGTTGGTGTCGGGATGGGCGGCCTCGAAGCCGCCGAAAATTGTTTCGACTTCGCTGCGCGCCGCTTCCTCGCCTGCGCCGTCTTGCAGCCGGCCGACCACGTTCAGTGGCTTCGCTGAACGATCAGACTTCAGTTCCGGGAACTGACCAAGCGGCAGCCAGATGCTCGCTGCGCTCGGGAAGCCGGATCGCTCTGGGATGATGCCGATCACCATCGCCGGTGATCCGTTGATGAGCACCGTGCGGCCCAGAACCTGCGGGTCGCCGTTGTAGCGCTGTCGCCACGCATCGCTGCCCAGCAGTACAACCGGCTCACCACCGGGACGATCATCGTCGGCAGACGGCAGGCGTCCCAACGATGGGGACAGGTTCAACAGCGGAAAGGCGTTGGAGCTGACATAGGCCGCACTGAACCGGTCCGGCGCACGTCCCTCATCGCCAACGGTCGCGATGCCGTTCACGTAGGCGGCCAAACCGTCGAAGCTGGTTGCCGCTGCTTGCAGGTCGTGGAATTCCGGCAGCGACATCAGGCGATTGGTGCCGCGATCGTCGAACGTGGAAATGTGCATCACCTGTTCGACGTCTTTGATGTCGACGCCTCGAAACTTGTGCGCGTAGACCAAAGTGAAGAACATGTTGTTGACTCCGAGCCCCACACCCAACACGAGGATGGCGGTCAGCGCGAAGCCACGATCGCGCGTGAGCACTCGGATTGCGAAGCGAACGTCCTGCAGCACCGTCTCGACAATGGGGAAGCCGCGTTGCTCGCGGTAGCGCATCTTCGTCTGGTCAACGCCGCCAAAGCTCTTGCGCGCGGCCAGCCGGGCCTCAGCCGGCGACAGCCCGTTCGCGACGTGTTCATCGGTGAGCATGTCGAGATGCGACTGCAGCTCCTCCGTCAGCCGCTCTTCTCGTTGGCGCCGCAGCACGAGATCAAGCAATCGCGAAAGGGAGGTTCTCATAGGCTTGGGTTCCGCGTCACTTTTGGCCCTGATCGTTGGTCGCGCTCAGTCGTTGCGTAAGGTGACAGCTGGACCCAGCCGTGCGGCGCGCCGTGCCGGCGCATAGCAGGCCGCTCTTCCCGGGAGTGTCGGAACAGAATCTCGCTGAGGCGTGACAACATGTCCCCATCTATTCCTCCCTCAACGCCTTCAACGGGTCGATGTGCAGCGAACGGCGAATCGGTCCGGCACACGACGCCCCGGCGATCAGGGTCAGCATGACGGCAATCGCCACGACCAGCTGCGGTTCGATGGGAGAGACTCCCAGCACCATTGACGAGATCGCGGGGCCGGTGCCGGCCGTCAGGAAGGCGCCCAGGGCCACTCCGATGGCAAGGGTCCAGGCCACGCGCGTCAGCATCGCCCGCACGACCGATACCCGGTCGGCGCCGAGGGCCACGCGGATGCCGATTTCACGTTGCCGCCTGACCACCGCGTAGGCGAGCATGGCGTGCAGGCCGGAAAGCAGCAGGCCACTGGCGATCAGGCCGAGTAGCCCGAGCGCTGCCACCGCAGCGCGATAGGGCAGCAACGGTAGCGCCGTGATCTGCGCGCCAGTTGCCGCACTGCGGATCGGCAGCCCCGGGTCGATGAGCCGGATGATTTCGCGTGCGTCGTTGCTGCTCACCGCTCCGGGCCTGGCGCCGCGCACGATCAGCATCGACGAGTTGTTGTACTGCTGCGACAACGGGCGAAAAATTGCCGCGCGCCGAGCTTCGGCGAGGCCGACATACTTGCCGTCTTCGACGACGCCGACGATCTGGATGGGCGTGCCGCCACGTCCTTCGGTGAGCTGTCGGCCAAGGGCCTTGCCGCCGAAAAGCCGGTCCGCTGCGGCCCGATTGACAATCGCGACCAACGGGCTGCCTTGACCGTCGAAGTCGCTGAAGTCTCGGCCTTCGCGAAGCGGGATCTGGAGCGTCGCGAAGTAACCGGGTGACACTTGGTAGCTTGACGCCGAAATACCGCCCTCGGGCGCTGTTGCGGTCGTGCTGAATAGCGGGGTGGTCGACTGGTCGAGGTGGAGCGGCAGGGAGTTCGAGGTTGCTGCTGACACTACCCCTGGGAACGCGCGCGCTTCCTCGAGAACGGCGCGCCAATACGCGTCAGCCTGTGACCGAGTGTAGCGGGCCAGGCCGAGCTCGGTGGCGGCCATCGCGATGCCATCGGGGTTCCACCCGAGCGACGCCGTGGCCGCCCGCTGCAGGCCGCGCATCGCCAGGAAAGAGGCGTGCAGCAGCACGATGCAGAACGCCACTTGCAGGCAGACGAGAAGCTCGCGACCCTGGATGCGCCGCCCACCGAGTGCGAACGCCGACGTGCCCTTGAGGGAGCGATTAAGATCGAGCCGCGACGCAAACCTCGCCGGCGCCAGGCCGACGACGAGTCCCACGACGATCGCCGCGGCCGTGGCGAACGACCACACCCCGAGGTCGGCGGTCAGGTCGAGCCGAACCGGGAGTTCGGTCGGAAGCGGCCACGCGCTCACGACGCGCGTGCCGACCCACGCCAGCGCACCGCCGCCGATGCCGCCGCACAGGGCGAGAAACACAGACTCGGTCAGGAGCTGACGGGCGATGCGCGACTTGCCGGCCCCCAGCGCGCTGCGCAGCGCAATCTCACGCGCACGGTCGTTGCCGCGCGCGAGCAGCAGGCCCGCGAGGTTGGAGCAGCCCGCCAGCATCAGCACCACGCCGAGGCCGAACAGACCCCACACGAACGCTCGCGCTGCCGCGCCGAGGCCATCGCCGAACAGGCCCGGTCGCGTCAGGCGCAGTTGCAGCGGACCGTTACGCTCATGCTCCGCGCTCAACTGCGCAACGACGGCGCCGATCTCGGCTTCGGCCGCCTCCTTCCGGTCACCGTGACGTAGCCTCGCGATCACCATGACGTTCTGCGTAAGTCGCCTCTCGAGCCACGAGCCGCGCGCTTCGATGTCCGGTTGCAGCCGCATCGGGACCCAAACCTCGGACCGGTAGAGCGTTTCCGTGCCGTGGAACCCACGCGGCGCGATGCCGACGATGGTGAACGGCCGTCCATTGATCTGAATCGTGCCGCCGACCATGCCGGCGCGGCCACCAAAACGTCCCTGCCAGGTGTCATAGGCGAGCACCGCGATCGGCGCCCCGCTGTCGTCATCCCGTTGGGTGAAGAATCGTCCGGCGGCCGGCGTGAGGCCGAGCGCATCGAAGTAGTCACCAGTGGCGAGGTAGCCCCAAAGAATCGCCGGCGCCGGTTCGAGGCCGACGTTCATCATCGCGATGCGGTAGCCCGCGAGCGCATCGACATCGAGACGCTCACGCAGATCGCGGTAGTCGGGATACGACCAGCCGCCGTTGCCGTTCTGCACGAAGAACACGCGCGCCGGATCGGCGATCGGCAGCGACTTGAAGACGATCGCGTTGACGGCGGAATAGGCGAGCGTGAGCGCGCCAATGCTGAACGCGAGCGACCCGGCTGCAGTGAGCGTGAATGCCGGCGCCTTGAGCATCAGCCGGACGGCGAAGCGCAGGTCCTGCGCCAGGGTGTCGAGGAGCGGCAAGCCGCGCTCGTCGCGGTAGCGCTCCTTGATCTGATCGACGCCGCCGAACGCCTTGCGCGCCGCGAAGCGCGCATCGGCGGGTGACATGCCTTGCGCGAGGTAGTCGTCGGCCATGAGGTCGAGATGAGCCTGGATCTCCTCCGTCAGGCGGTCCTCGCGCCGACGCCGAAGCAGGAAGTCAACCAGTCGCGAGAGGATGGTTCGCATCGATCACGATTCCTCGAGCAGTCGATTGACCGTCGCCACCGTTTGCGCCCACAAGTCGGCTTCAGCCGAGAGCTGCCGCTTGCCGGCGGCAGTGATCGTGTAGAAGCGGGCGCGCCGGTTGTTCTCGCTCATGCCCCAGTCGCTCTTAATCCAGCCCTTCTGCTCGAGCCGAAGGAGAGCCGGATAAATGGTCCCCTGGTTCAGCGCCAGCGAGCCTTGCGCCACCTGCTCGATGCGTCGGGCAATGCCGTAGCCGTGCAGCGGGCTGAGGGCGGCCAGCGTCTTGAGGACCATGAGATCGAGGGTGCCGTACGGGACTTCGGAATTGGTTGACATGTTGATAGGCAACAGAAGGTCTCACATCTCGTGTTGATAGTCAACAGGACACCACACCAGGTCGACTGAACCGAACTCAGCCGCCGGCATTGCGCTTGCACTGCCCTGCGATGGTGCCCCTTCATTTGCGACCCCGTTGTGCGTTATTGGGAAAGATCGTCCGACGATGACACCACTTGCCATTCATGACGCCCGGTCCGCACTCCGCTTGTTTCGCTCGCAACGGACGTTTGCCGCTTCCGTTGTGCTGACAGTGGCAACGGCGAGCGGATTTCTGGGCGTGGCTGTAAACCTGGCGGTAAGTGTGTTGGCTCCGTATCTACACCTGGCGCGTGAATCCAGACCGATGACACGTCTCATCATTGACGATGTCATTCTTGGCGGCGCCAAGGCCGACGACCCCCTGGCGGCAGTTCTGCCGATCGCTGCGGTGCTGCTGCTCGCCGGAGGAATGGTTCTTGTTGCCGCCTGTGTCAACCTTGCCACTCTTTTGACTAACCAGTACCGGACGCGCCTAGGCGAGTTCGCAATTCGTGCCAGCATCGGCGGCACGCCCAGCCGACTGTTGCGGCAACTCTTCGCTGAAGGCGTAGTCCTCTCCTTGATGGCTTCGGCCTTGGGTGGGGTCTTCGCGTTCTGGACGCGACAGACAATGTTCGGGTTCTTCTCTCCCGAACAGGCGGCGATCGTGGAGGAAAGCTTTAGCGCCAGCGCGACGCTCGCTACGAGTGGGCTGACTCTGGCCTTGTGTGCAGCTGTATTCTTCTCGTGCGCCCGGTTCGCGTCCGGGCTCGGATTGCCATTCCTCCAGGCAGGGTCCAGCAACCTATCGATTAAGGCAAAAGGCGCCCGTCCAAGCGGGCCATTAGTGGTCGCTCAAGTTGCCGTCGCGAGCGCGTCGCTTATTGGTGCGGCCATGTTGCGCGATGGACTGAATCACACCTTGCAGGTAGGCCCGGGTCTCACGTCCTCAGGCGTCGCCGTCATTCACGCGATCACCCAAAAGCGTTATGAAGACCCGGCACGAGGACGGCGATTTCAGTACGAGGTTCTGGAACGAGTATCCAGGACTCCAGGCGTTGAGTCAGCGGCCTGGACGAGCAGCCTCCCTTTGGTCAAAACCAGCCGCACAGGATACTCGCGAGATGAGGCCGGTCCGTTCTTGCCTTACGACACCGTAATGATCTCGTCAGGGTACTTCGAGACCATGCGCCACCCCATCCTAAACGGCCGCGAGTTCAATGCTGAACACGACGCAACACGCGCTGATGCCGCGATAGTCAACTTACCTCTTGCGCAAACTCTGTTTGCTGACGGTGCGCTGCGTCAACATCTCCTGACAGACACCGGCAGGCGCCTCGAGATCATCGGCGTCGTGTCGGACGCTAAGTATCGGAAGATGGCGGAATCCGTTAGGCCTACGGTCTTCGTACCACTGTCGACCATGTATCTATCAGGACTACACCTTGTGACGAGGACGGAGGGGCAAGCGTCGAGGATGATCCCTGCCATCGCCGAAGTCGTGCGCTCGATAGACAATCCAGAGATCGATCGTGAAACGACCCTCGACCTCCACCTACAAACGGCCGTCAGGCGCGAGCAAGTTGCGATGGTCTTCGTGGGCGCATGCTCTGTAATGATTCTGCTATTCGCCTTGATTGGACCCTTTTTATTGACCAGGCATTCCGTCCGCAGCCGGCAGGACGAACTGGCGGTTCGGGTCGCCGTCGGTGCGCGTAGGAAGCATCTTTTCGAGTTGGTCATGTCTCATGCGGCCAGGGCCACTTTGGCGGGTATTCTGATAGGCGAGGCCAGCGCGCTGGCAGTCGGGGCCTCCTTCGGATACATACCCGGCAACTCAATCGCCACGGCGATACCGCCTTCTCTGGCGATCGCCGCGATCTTGATGGGATCGTGCGCGGTGTCGGCGGCCCTTCCTACCGTCAGGATTCTCCGCGCCAATCCTGCTTCTGCGTTGCGGTGACACTGGCGACCGTGAGTGACGGGGCCACCCAGACTACAGGCGGCAGTCCTCCGAACTTCCCGCCATGGAACTCCGCCTAGGCGGCGCCCGTCTATTCCTACCCAGAGGTCATGCTCGCCGAGTCAATCGTTCAGGACGTTCGGTACGCGCTGCGCGGCATGCGGCGCTCTCCGCTCTTTGCCGCAAGCGTGGCTGGTACGATCGGCATCGGTCTCGGTATCCTCTGTTCCGCGTTCACAATCATCAATGCGTACCTGTTCAAGGCCGTCAACCTGCCCGAACCCCAGCAGCTTTACGCGCTGAGTTGGGACACCGCAACGGTTCAGCGTCACGAGTTTTCGCTCGCGGACTTCGAGGCACTGGCGGAGAGCAACCCGGTGTTCTCGCGCCTGGCCGCTGGCCGTCCGGTGACAACCGGACAGCAAGGCGCCCAAATCTTCGGGCACCTGGTGACCCCTGATTACTTCGGCGTCGTGGGGGGATCCGCGGCAATGGGACGGACAATCACGGCGGCAGACTTTGCTGCTCAATCTGACAGTGCCGTGATCGTGTTGTCACACGAAGGCTGGCGGAATCACTTCAACGCCGACTCGGCCATCGTCGGCAAAGAGATCACGCTGGCCGGTGGCAGGTTCGTCGTGATTGGAGTGACTCCCCCAAACGCGGTGCTACCGGGCGACGAGCAGATTGGATTCTGGGCGCCGCTGCTCGCGGCGCCAGTGTTTGGCATGGCGGATCCGGCGCAAAGTGACGGACATGCGTTGTTCGTGGTGGGTCGTCGCCGCGCTGATGTACAGGTCGAGCGGGTGGTCGCGTGGTTCGACACCTGGGCCCGCCAGCGCTTCCCATCGGGAACAGCGATCGCACCGACGCGCACGCGGGTCGACTCGCTCGCGACTCGCATCCCGGTGAACCGAAGCACCGTGACGCTGTTTTCCATGCTGACGGCAGCGTTCGGCTTAGTGCTGCTTGTGGCGTGTGCCAACGTAACGAACATGCTGCTCGCCCGTGGCCTCGGCCGCCAACGCGAGCTCGGCGTGAGACTCTCTCTCGGCGCGGCCCGCTCGCGCATCGTCCGCCAACTAATCATCGAGAGTCTCGTGCTGTCCGTCCCGGCGGCAGTGTTGGGCTTGGCTCTGACCTACTTCAGTGCATGGGTTTTTCCGAGATTGGTCACCGCCACCATTCCGGCCGGAGCGGGGACCGCCAGCCTATTTATTGCTCCCTTCGATCCGGATGTTCGCGTAATTGCTCTGTTGATCGCTTCTGGCTTCTTGGCGGCCTTGCTCGCGGGATTGAGTCCGGCGCTGCAGCTTACGCGGACGAGCCTGATTGACGCAATGCGGGGCACGCTCGGCCCGAACACGCGCCTGTCACGTCTCCGCAGTGTGTTTGTGGCCGTTCAGATTGGCACGTGCGTCCTGTTTCTGGTTGCCGCAATTGGTTTGGTCGCGGAATCGCGCAAGATGGCGACCGTCGACACTGGCCTAGACTATCAGCGAGTCTTGGATCTTCGCACGTCTGACAGTGTCCGGGCTGTGATTGCCCGCGAGCTCGCGACCCGTGGCGATGTAGAGAGAGTCGCAGCCGTCTGGCGCGCGCCCATCGTGTCAACGATGCAATTCATGCGCGTCGCGCTGCCTGGCAATAGACAGCAGTCAACCGGCTTCTTAGCTGTTTCGCCGGAGTACTTCGAAACCATGGGTGTGCAGGTTCGACGCGGGCGGATGTTCTCCGAGCTCGAGGCGCTGCAGGATGCAGCTGTCGTGATCGTGAGCGAGAATACGGCCCGTTTGTTCTGGCCACGAGAGGATCCGATCGGCCAATCGCTATTGATTGTTCCACCCGCTAACGACACGCAACGCCAGCCATCACATTCACGCGTCACGGTGATTGGCGTTGCCGAGGATGTGGTCAACGGCACGTTGCTCGACGGCGTGGCCCGAACCACACTGTATTTCCCAACCACTGTGACTTCGCCGAATGTCACCCGGCTCTTGATCCGGACGCGCGGAGATTCCGCGGTCGCGCTTCGATCGATCGCAGCAGCTATTGAGGCTGCGCACCCGGCGGCTTCCATTCAGATTGCGCCGCTTCAGGAGCGCGCGGCTCTGCAGGTATGGTCGTTCAATGCCTTCTCTACGATTGCCGCCATTCCGGCTGTAATTGGCGTGCTGCTATCGTTTGCCGGCACCTATGGCGTCGTCGCCTTTGTGATGGCGCAGCGGCGTCGTGAGTTTGGCATCCGGATGGCCCTCGGGGCTACCGCAGGGCACATCATGAAGAGTGTAGTTGGAGGAACCGTTAGAACGGCTATCGTCGCCGCGGCAATCGGACTGGCGGCGACCTTTGGTTTGATCCGCGGCGTCTCTGCAGTCGTCGGCCTTGTTCCGGTTATTGACCCCTGGATCTACGGCGCAGGCACCGCCGTGGTGATTGTGGCCGCGGCGGCCGCATCATTGCTTCCAGCCATGGGCGCGATTCGGCTGAACCCGTCGATGGCGCTACGCGCGGACTGAACTGCTCTTTCAGCGTCAGTGTTGTTCATGTGGCTAAGTTTTTTCCCAGCCACTGCTAGCCGCTACTTTCTGAGCGTCATTCCATCTAGTCAGACCCGCTGGCGTGAATTTGGCTCCAACTGGCACCTCAAGACCAAGCCTTGCCTCGAGCCTGAGCGCATCAAGGGTCAGCATGTCGCGCATCTCAACCCGGCGTGCGACCAATGGCCGCACGATTGACCTTGTCTCGTCCGGCTCTATTTCGATCGATGATTGGCTGCTTGGCTGGCCTGGCAGGCTGGGTCACTCCGCTCTTAACGCCGTGGCGGGATCAACCCTCACCGCGCGTATCGTTGGCTGCAACGCTGCCATCACGGCCGTTGCCAGCAACACGACGACGCTTATCGTGAGCGTGACGGCGTCGGTGGACGTGACGCCGTACAGCAGTGACCGCACCAGCGATGTGGCACCGAGCGCACCAGGGATGCCGACCACCAGTCCACACACAACCAGCAGCAATGCATCGCTCATCACGAGCCTTGAGATCGCGCCGGGCGTGGCACCGATGGCCATCCGGATGCCAAGCTCACGGGTGCGGCGTTCGACCGAATGCGACAGCAGCGCAAAGACGCCGATGCACGAAATGGTCAGCGCTAGCAAGGCGACAATGCTGCTCACGGCGGTGCCCATTCGCTCCGCCACGACGCTGTTACCGAACAGCATGTCGGGATAGACCCCAAGGGGATGTTCGCGGCCCATCGCCATCACTGCCGCGGAGGCCGCGGCCGCGAGTTGCATCGGCGGACCGTCGGTTCGCAAGTGGACGCTCGCGAAAGTGGTTTCGCCGGCCTGGATTGAGGACGTGTAGATCATGTGTTCCTCGGTCTTTCGCAGGTTGCCAATGCTGATGTTGCCGACGACGCCAACGATCTGCAACCGTGCGTACGCGGGTGTGTTGCCGTAGCGGATTACGCGGCCGACCACATCGCCGTCCGGCGCCAGCATCCGCGCGACGTTCTCGCTGACCAGGGCAACGCGTTCAGTCGGCGGGAGGTCCGTCCACAGCAAATCGCGCCCGCGTAAGAGTGGCACTCCGAGCGTCGCAAAGAATCCCGGGGACACGAAGTCCATTGCCGCAGAGGCCGGATTCTCGGAGCTGCCCACAAAGCCGATCGGTTGTTCTGGCAGCTGCGCGTTGATCGTTCCGAAATATCGTCCCAGACCGACGGACTGGACGCCCGGTAGTGAGGCCAGCCGTTGCACCAGCGAGTTGTAGTACGCCGCCGCATCAAGGTCTTTGTAGCCGCCGGGGTTCGCGGCCAACCGCAGCGACAGTAAATGGTCGCTCTTGAAGCCGCGGTCAACGGTTTGCAGTCCGTAAAATGACCGAACGACGAGACCGCACGTGAACACGAGAGTGACCGTGATGGCCACTTGCGACACAAGCATCGCCTGGGCCCAGCGGCTGGTCGCGCGAGACACCGTTCGATCGGTGCGCAGTTGCGGCGAATGCCGAGCCACCAGCCAGATCGGCAATGCCGAAATCATCAGCGCCATCACGATCGAGCCGACGGCAGCGGCCACAAACACCACTCCCTCCGGCGTCGTCGTCATCGTCCAGGCCATGTTGCCGGCGGGAAAC
The DNA here is from genome assembly GCA_041659285.1 of Vicinamibacterales bacterium. Lineage (NCBI taxonomy): Bacteria > Pseudomonadati > Acidobacteriota > Vicinamibacteria > Vicinamibacterales > Vicinamibacterales bacterium. Next base: position 93,584 of record JBAZYO010000011.1, read on the forward strand.
AGTCCGCTGAATGCCGCGGACGCCAGGATGGCAAGCGGCACGCCGAGCGCAGTGCCGCTCACGGCTAGAATCACGCTTTCCGCCGCCAGCGGGTACACAATCCGCATGGTCGTCGCGCCGATGGCGCGCATCGCGGTCGTTTCCTGCAGGCGACTCGTGAATCGCGAGACCATCAGACCGCCTACATTCACGCAGACGAGCGCCAGGAGAACGATGGTAAGCACGGTGAGTCGGCGCACCGGCTCCGCGTAGAGTCGGCGCAGGGTCGAGAAGCCGCCGGGAATCAATTGCGCGTCGGCGCTCCACTCCCCGAGTGTCTGCGCGCGTGTGGGACTTGCCGGCAGCACGGCGTCAAGCAGCGATGGCCACACCGCGCGGACTTGTGTCCGCAGTTGTTCCACCGTGGCACCCGGCCGCATCCGGCCAAGGTACATAAAGCCGCCGGACGATGGACGATGAGCGTTGAAGGGAATGATGAAGTCGCTGGAAAGGTCCCGTGAGAAGCCCTGGTATTGTGCTGGCATCACGCCGATCACGGTCGCGTTCACGTCCTGCATGCGGACGGTGCGGCCCAGCACGTCTGGTGCCCGGTCAAACATCCTCTTCCAATAGCGATCACTGATGATGATCAACGGCTGGCCCGATCCGGTCAGCGGCATTTCCTCGTTCGTGAACCAGCGACCCATCGCGGGCGAGACGCCGACCACCTTCAGGCAATCACCGCTCAGCAACTCGCCATACGCTTCCATTACACGGCCGCCCGATTCGGTCGCGTCGATTGTGCTGTTGTAGGCGCACCAGCCATCGGCCACCAGCGTCGCGCCACGCAAGTGGTCGAGGGCCGGCAATGGCGTGTTGCGTGGCGTACTGCGTTGATCAACCGATGAAACGGCGACCAGTGTTCCAGGCTCGGAAAGGCTCAGAGGCTTCAGGGCCAGCGCGTAGAGTACGCTGCCCATCGCCGTAGCGGCGGCGACGCCAACGCTGAGGATCAAGACGACTGAAAGGGAGAAGCCAGGGGTGCGAAGCACCCGGCGCATGCCAAGCCGAAGATCTTGAAGCATGCGGGAGTATATCGCCGGCCTGCACCGTGGACCGTCTCCAACACGTTTCCAAAACTGCGGTTGAGTCGCGCGGATTGCAGTGTACGCCAGAGAACTCGCAGAATGCTGTAAGCGGTTGGGACTCAACCCCTTAGAGCCAGAAGTCACGCGCCATCACCAACTTAGAAATGGACGCTCGTAGAGTTCCCGGACCTGCCCATTCCCGACCAATTCCCCCTCGACCGCCTACACGATGGCCAGGTCGCTCAGCGGCGGTTCATGATGGTTCTGATGGGGCTCTTCGGCCTTCTTGCAGTAGTGATCGCTGGGGCAGGCATCTTCGGCGTGGTGGCCTATTCCGTCGCTGAACGAACCAAGGAGATCGGCGGCCGAGTGGCCATCGGCGCCTCGCCCGGCGCGGTCCTGAGGATGGTCCTGAGGGGCGCACTGCAGTACCTCACAATTGGGGTATTGCTCGGTTTGCCTGCCGCGCTGCTGCTGACGCAAGCATTGGGCGCATATCTGTTCGAAGTCCAACCGCACGACCCGTCTGTTTACTTAACGGCCATCGGTGCATTCTTGCTGACGGCCCTGACGGCGGCTTACGTCCCCGCCAGACGCGCGACGCAGATCGACCCTGTAACAGCGCTACGCGCTGAATGACGTAGCCAGATAACAACTTTTGACGTTTGCGCTGTACTGCCAAGAGCTTCGCCTGGGTTCGGCAGTACTTCGGCCAGCGCTTCAAGCCGTTTGCGCTAGCCTTACAGCGGGCTTCTGAGGTGGAGTTGCCGTGAATTACAATATGATATATCGTAATTCATAGTATGGCGCGAAAGCCGCGAACCGGCCCAGCCTCCGACCCCGAACTCCTGATCCTCTCGAGCCTCGCCGAGGGGCCCAAACATGGTTACGCCATAATGGGCGATATCGAAGTCTTCGCGGGCGTCACGGTCGGCCCCGGCACGCTTTACACGGCGATTACGCGCCTAGTCGAGAAAGGACTTATCGCGCCGACATCGAGCGCCGGGCGGCAGCGCCCGTACCGGCTGACTGCCAAGGGAGCAGTCAGCCTGGCTGAACAACTCAACGACATGCGTCGCGTAGCGGCAGCAGGTCTCATGAGGTTGCGCCCCGCATGAACATCAGGGATCGGGTCGTCACGCTGCTTCTGCGCCTCTACCCTTCGGCTTGGCGGAGCGAATACGGCCCCGAGCTTACGGACATGCTCCTGACTCGGCCACTGGGTGCGAACATCATTGCCGATGTCCTCTTGAGTGGTCTGCGGGAGCGCGTGCGGTCCGTCGAGCCTTCCACGGTCATGGGGTTGATCGTGATGCTGGTGATCCTGAGCGGAGTCCTCTGGAACATTGCCGCTCCACAGCCGTATGGTCACGCCTCGACCGAATTGCTTCAGCCATCCACAAAGACGCTGCCGACCATCACTGTAAGACCTCTGGCCTCTGAAGCTTATCTTCTATTCCTGATGGGGTTCGCTTGTTGGATCAATCTGCGGCGCGGTGGCAAGGTGTCGCAGTCTGGCGTGGCGGCCATGAGAATTTGCTTCATAGCCGGTCTCCCTATCATGCTCGCCGGTATTTTGATGGGGTTTGGTGTCCTGAGCCTTGTCGTCCTGGGGCCGGGGGACGTGCCGACAACGTTTCACGAGCATGGGCTCACGTACACGTACTACAGCGCGCATCCCAATTCACCAGCCCCACTGAGCGTGATCGCCTCCCCGCTGTTCAGATTGCCGGAGTCTTGGATATGGGGCACCTTGGGCGGCTGGCTCGGACATAGGATCTCCGCTTTCCGTCAAAGCCCTCCGACGGGTTTCTAGGATTCTGAAGAATGGATCGAGCGATCCTCGTCTTTGTTGCCATCGCATACGCGCTGTCGATCGCTCTCAGTCTCGTCGTTGGTCTTACAGGTGGCCACGCCAGTCCGATCGCCGGCCTCGGGTTTCTCTCGATGTTCATTCCGGCCACCGCCGTGCTCGTCGTCCGGTTCGCCATGGGCGAGAGGGTTTCGTCGGTAGGCTTGAGCCGATTTCCTCTGAAATACCTGCCTCTCGTCTTGCTGATGCCCGCCGTGCTGCACGCTGTCATGCTGCCGTTGACAGCCATGTTGGAAGGTGGCCTGCAATGGCACGAGTGGTTGACGCCGCAGGCGGATGGTCTGTTTCACACGCCGGAGTCGCGTGGGTGGGGAACGATGACGGCAACGGGGCTCATGGGTCGCGTCGTGGCGAACGCGGGCGCTGGCATACTGTTCGTGTCATTGCTGGCCTTCTTTGAAGAAGTCGGTTGGCGAGCATGGCTGCTCCCACGGCTCGCGGATCGGATGGGCGCCCGGCGGGCCATTGTCATCACCGCTGTTATCTGGGCGTTCTGGCATACACCGTTCGCATTGTCCGGCATCCTTTACATCGATGGGATGTCTCAAGCGGCGACGGCGATGATCATGCCGATCGGCCAGGTCGGTGCGGGATTAGTCATTGGATGGCTTTGGCTCCGGTCGGAAAGCATGTGGCTGGTGACCATCGCTCACGGCGCGCTGAATAGTTGGGGGCAGTACGCGTTCAAATTCATGCAGGACTTCGTGAGGGCGGATCAAGCGCTCGTGCTTGGTGTAGGCAATGTGGGATTGCTGCTGGTGGGTAGCCTTTTGGCCTGGCAAGGTCTCGCCTCAACTCAGAGGCCGGTGGCGGGTCCGTTAGAACCCGAGCAGGCTACGGCTCGGCTTCTCTCGACGCGTCAGCGCTATTAGATGGGTTGACCTTTGCACGCTAGCACGATGCGAAGGGATGCTACTTCCCATCCTCGATATTCTTTCATTCGTAGTTTTCAGAGAAGTCGATGGACACGGCCAAGCGCTAAGAAACGCTGCGCGGGATGACGGTATGTAAAGCCCAACGCCTCGGCCGTCCTCCGTTTTCAAGCTGTGAATGACTGAGAATGTCGACGGCGTACGCCGGACGTTCCTTCGAGGAAGCCAAGGCGCCTTCAGATCTCACAGCACCTCTGGCGCCTGCGGGCCTGAGTGTCGGTTACAGGCCCCAATTGTCGACCATTGGAGCCGGGCGCCAGTTCCTCTCGCGACGCTCGGACCACGGCAGGACTAGTCGTGTCTCAATGCGACTACCGGGTCGACTTGGGTAGCCCGGCGCGCAGGGAGATACGAGGCCACCACGGCGACCATTGTGAACAGGGCCGCGACCGCTACGTAGGTGGGCAGATCGAGCGGGGTGAGGTCGTACAGCATCCCCGATAGGTAGCTCGTCAGCGCGACCGCGCCGGAGAGACCGAGCCCGATGCCGACCGTCGCCAGCACGACGCCGTGCCGGAGCACCATCCTCAGCACGGCGCCGCGCTCAGCGCCGAGCGCCATCCGAATACCAATCTCCTGTGTGCGTTGACCGACCGCATAGGTTAGGACGCCGTAGATACCAATCGCCGCAATGACTGTTGCGACCAGGGCGAACAGACCGAGTAGCAGGGCATAGAAACGCTGCCGGGTGAGCGACGACGCAACCAACTGCTCCATGGGCAGCATCGCATCGATGCCCGCCGCCGAATCCACGCGATTGACCACCGACCGCACCGCCGGCATTAGCGTGGCCGGATCACGATCGGTGCGCACAAAGAAGGACAGAAAGCCAAACGCCAGGCGTTCCTGCCCAGCCGTCGGCATCTTGCGGGCCTGCGTCAGGGCCAGCATCTGTCGATAGTCAACGAACATCTGCGGTGCCGGTTCCGCGTCGAGACGTGACTGCCGCATGTCCTCCACGACGCCGATGATCTGCTGGGGCGGAAAGTCCATACGCCCGTCCAGGTGCACGAGGCGACCAACCGGGTCTTCGTTGTTGAACAATCGCCGCACGACTGTGCGGTTGACGATGATCACCGGCGGCGCACCGGCATCGTCGCTCGGGGCGAACCAGCGCCCCGACACCAGGCGAGCACCTACCGTCTGCAGGTAGTCATAGCTGACAGCGCGGATCTGCGGGTTGTCGGGGCTGTCGCGCATCTCGTCCGGCGTGCGACCCGCCGGCACGAACACGCCGAGCCGATCGACGATCCCCAGCAATGGCCCGGCATAGGTATAGCCGACACCTTGTGCGTCGGGCTGGCGGCGGAGTTCCGTGAGCAGGGCATCGATCAACGCCGCCTTGCGCGCGGTCGAATAGTCTTGCGGCATCACCAGATAAAAGGTGAGCAGCCCCGACGCATTCCAGCCAGGGTCCACGCGCGCCAGCCGGGAGAAGGAATTGATTAACAAGCCGGCGCCAACGAGCAGCATCGTGGCCAACGCCAGTTGGGCGACAACCAGTGCGCTGCGGGCCCGCGTGTCGCCGCGACGGGCACCGCCTTGCCCGCCGGCGCCCCGGTAGTTCATGACCTGCGCGTGATCGACGCGCGACATCCTGAAGGCTGGCAGAACGCCAACCATCAGCGCGGTAGCCATCGCCAGGCTCATTGCCAACGCCAGGAGACCGAGGTCAACCCCGACCTCGTGCAGCCGTGGCAACATGGCGCCGCCAAACGACAGTTGAAACACGCCTTGCGCGTGCGGTGAGGCGAACTCGCGGAGCAGGTCGATGAAGCCCACCGCCATGATGGCACCGAGCACGCCGCCGATTACAGCCAGCACCATGCTCTCGGTCAGGAATTGCCGGAGGATGCGCCCACGACCGGCGCCAATGGCCAGGCGAACCGCCACTTCGCGCTGGCGTGCGGTACCGCGGGCGAGCAACAGGCCGGCGACGTTCGCGCACACGATGAGCAGTACCGCAGTGACGGCGATCGCGATCACGCGAAGCGCAGGACGGCTCGAGGCGACGACCTGCTCCTTGACACCTTCCACCGTAAAGCGCCGTTCACCGGTCGGTAGCGCTCTCGACATCGGTCCCGACGTCGGCTTGGGGCGGAGGCCGTCGCCGATGGCATTGGCTTCGTCGACCGCAACGGCCAGCGTTATCCCCTCCTGCAGCTTGGCCATGACGCCTCCGCCGGGCCACTTCCGGGCCGGCGAGCCTTCGGGGATGGGCGCCCAGTAGTCCGCGTTCGGAATCGGAAAGTCGAAGCTGGCCGGCATGACGCCGACGATCGTCAGCGGTGTCCCGTCCAGGAATCCTGCTTCCGGCCCGAGTGTCTTGAGTGTGATGGTGCGCCCAAGAATGCCGGGGTCGCCCTGAAAGTAGCGCTGCCACGCGCCTGTGCTGATGACGACGACCGTCGATCCGGGGGCCTCGTCGGCGGGGTCGAGCGTGCGACCGAGGCGGGCGCTGGCGCCGAGCATGGCGAATGTGTTCGCCGAGACCAGCGCGCCGGTCAGTCGTGCGGAACCGGCCGCTGTCGGCATCAATGTGATCGGGGGCGTCAGGCTGAACGCCATGTCCGAGATGGTGGTGGTGACCTTCCGCCATTCCGCCATCTCGGCCCACGACATGCCGGTTCGGCGTAGCAGCGGCGAGCCAGGATTCGCAGGTGCCGCCCGCTCCACGATTCGCACCAGGCGATCGGAATCCCGGTACGGCAGCGGCTCGAGCAGCACGGTGTTGATGACGCTGAACACCGCTGTGGCGGCACCTATGCCAAGGGCAAGCGTGAGGACCGCGGCAATCGTGAAGCCGGGACTCCGCCGAAGCCCACGGAACGCGTACGCCGTGTCGTCAGCCAAGTCTGCGACGAGGCTGCCCATCTGGTTCCCTAGATTCCCCATGGCCGTTATTTTTATAACACACCCAACGATGTTTTATTGTTATATTTATAACACTTCGACCTTGGCTCATGACAAAGCAGGCGCGACTGGTTCTAACGAAGCGAGAAAGACAGATCCTGGACGTGCTCTACCGCGTCGGCCGCGCGACCGTCTCTGAGGTGCAGGATGCGATTGGGATTGGAGGCAACTCAACGGTCCGCGCGCAGTTGCGGGTGCTGGAGCGCAAGGGACACGTCCGACACATTGAGCAAGGCCTCCGCTACATCTATACGCCCACAGTGCCACGGCACCAGGCGCGCGTGACAGCGATGAAGCATGTTGTGGAGACGTTCTTCCAAGGTTCATCCACCAGGGCATTGGCTACGCTGCTCGCGATCGAGGACGCCGAGCTGTCCGACGACGTACGCCAGGCGCTCGCCGAATCGGTCCATCGTGCTCTCGCTTTCGGCAAATGACCGCACGTCTCCCCAGCGTTTGTGTCTTGATTCTTGCCGCGGCTATCGCGGGATGCGCGAGTTCGCGTCGACGTGAGCCGACGGCGGTTCAGCCGCAGTTCGACCGGGTCGAAGCCTTGGTGTCGACCGGCTGCTACGCATGCTTGGCTGAGGCGGTGCAGCTCTATGCGCGCGGGCCGTCTGGGTCACGTATGCACGAGCGAGCCATCAGGCAGCGGCAACTGGCCCTGACGTTAATGGCATTTCGTGAGAGGGAGTTGGCACTTCCCAACTCCGGGGCGGACCGCGCCGTCATCGCGATTCCCTGGGCATCGCCACTACCTTTGGACGTATTCGCCATGGTCCTCCGTCAGCTGGACGACCGGGATAAGCCGATCGATACAGATTCTCCGGCGCCGGCCGATGCCACCACCACTGCGTTGACCCAGCTCCTGACGAAGCCGGCCACGCGGAATGTCGCGGTGGCGTACGCGTTGGCGATTACCTGCCCAAGGCCGGCATCCAGCGACATACCAGCCTCCTCCGATTGGTGGGTGCAGATCCGACGGGCCAACCTGTCCCTGCGCTATGCGGAGCTAACTTGCTCAACCGCAGCGGCGGCCGACGACGCTAGCGTCTTTATCGAGAGGGATCCAAGATTTGCGGAAGTTCACTATCAATCTGGTCTGGCGGCTCTGTACCATGGCCAGCTCATCTCGGCACATGAACAATTCGCCCTGGCCTGGAAGGGGCTGCCACACAGCGCCGTTGTGACCCTCTCGTTGGCAAATACCAGCCTTGCCTTGTCTAGGTTTGAGGAAGCCCTTCACCTCTTCACGGCCCCGCATGGTCTGAACGGCCAGCCGTCGGCACTGCTAGGCCAGGCGAAAGCATTGACCTATCTGGGCCGCCACGTCGAGGCCGTCACAATCCTCAGCTCCTTGATAGAACGCAGTGCGCCGAGTCCCGGCGAGAATTACTACTGGCGGGCCTGGAATCTGCTCAGCATGTCGCAGAGTCAGGCCGCGCACAAGGACGCTCTCGAAGCACTTAGATTCTGGCCGTCATCGCACGTCGAGCGGCTTGCGGGACTGACGGCGCGCGCGCTCGCACAATACAATGAGGCGCGCGTCCACTTTACCCAAGCCCTCGCGCTGGACCCCGGTGACTGTGAGTCGCGGTCGTACTTGGCGCAAATGGACGCCAAGGACAATATGTTGCGCAAAGCCCTCGATGGACTCGACGCGTCGGCGTCGTGTTTCAATCGGGCGATTGCGGACCAGGAGGCGGCACTGCTGGCTGGAGTCGTCAAGGCTCAGGCCGGCGAGATCTTGCGGCTCGAGCAATGGCAGGCGTCGTCGCTGTACGGCGCGGCGATCGTAGCGAAGGTTCTTGGCCAGCGCGAGCTTGCGTTGGGTTATGCGAGGCGCCTTCTCGGTGATCCCAGGCTTGGGGGGCTCGCACGAGACTTCATTCTGGACATCGATGTCCCAGCGACAACGGGCGACCCGAGTATTTTGAGCGTCGGCATCGCAAGACCACCATCATCGTGAGCGCCCCCCGGAACGCCATTGCACATCAATTTGTGCGGCGCTTCATGGCCCCAATCGAGCGATCTGTACGGTGATAGGCAAGTGGTCTCCCACCGATCCGAGGCTGGGCCTCCGGTTGCATCGCACTTGGCCGCTAAGGGCTCCTGCGCTGGCCGTCGTCCATCTTGCGCGAGTTGTGGCGGAACTCAAATTCGTTCAGTCTTCAAGCGCCGCGTTTCGAGGATCCTTTGGAAGGTCAGCCATTCGCGAAGCCTATACAGGCCTTCGCTCGGTCACAACCATCCATCTCTACTAGTGGCCATCTGAGCGTCTTTTCCAGTGTCGGATGCTCCGACCAATCACTCAGTCGTGGCGCAACGCTATCAACGGGTCCACGCGGGCCGCCCTGGCCGAGGGTAGATAGCAGGCGACCAACGCCACCACGATCCAGATAGTGCCCACGGCTACGTGCAGCAAGAACCCCGGTCGTGCAATTCCCTCTAGGGTCGAAGCCGCCATACCAGTTAGTGCTGCTGTCAAGACTTCACCGATCCCAACACCGGCCAGTACGATCATGAGCCCCTGGCCCATGACCTCCCGGAAGACGGCGGCCCGGCTGGCCCCCAGTGCCATCCGCACACCGATCTCCTGTGTGCGAAGGCTCACACGATAGGCGATCGTCCCGCATAAGCCCACCGCGGCCAATACCAGCGCCAGAAGCCCAAAGACCGCTAGCACCGAGGTCAGCCAGCTCTCAGCTGCGCGTGACTCGCCGACTGGAACCGCGAGCGGCTGCACGTCGTAGACCCGGATTCCTTGACCCATGCCGAGAAGCGCTCGTCGCACCGGCTGCGTTAATGCCGCTGGGTCACCGCTCGTGACCAAGACAATGGTCGTGAACGTGCCGCCGGGCCGTCGCATGAGGGGACGATAGAGGTGCGGTTTTGGTAATTCACCCATCTGCCGAATCGCGGAATCTCCGGCGACGCCGGAGACTACGGCGGACTCTGACGAGTCGCATCCGATCAAGACAGGCTGACCCACCGGCGAGCGGCCCGGCCACACGGTTCGGGCGAGACTCTCGTTGACGATGATTGGCGTAGCAGCGCCTTGAGGTCCATCAATCTCGAACTCCTCCCCTGCCACCAAGCGGATGCCGAGCGTCCTAAGGTAGCCGGCGCCGATCTCGCTGGCAGTGGTCGCGACCTTCGCTCCGCCAGGCGACGACAAACAGTCCGATCCTGCCGGTATCAGCGGCAGAATCGATGTCAGGGCGGCGGCCTCAATACCTGGGATCGCACGCAGACGCTCCAGAGCGTCGGCGTAGAAATGCCGACGTCGATCGAGATCGGAGGATGCCGGAGGGAGTGCGGTGTGCGCGTAGAGGCGGCCGGTGACCGCGAATCCAGGATCGCTACTCCGCAGTTGTGCCAGACCTTGCAAGAAGCTGCCAGCAACAAAGAGCAGGACGAGCGACATAACGACCTGACCTACTAACCCCCATGGTAGGCGCCGGAGACGACCGCCACGCACATCGCGCGGAAACGAGACGGCAACGTCCGATGCGCGCCACGCTGGCAAAACACCGCATAAAGCCGCTGCCACCACCGTCACCGCCGACGTGAAGACCAGTGCTCGCCAATCCAGAGACAGATCAACGTGGAGCGCGAACACCGCAACGGACGGCGGGAATGTCGCCTGCAGCAGCCTATTTGCCCAGGTGGCGAGTAAGATGCCGGTAATGGCACCGGCCCCTGCCAGCATGACGGCCTCCGTCAGCAACTGCTGCACCAAGCGCGCCCTGGAGGCGCCCAGCGCGCGTCGCATGACCAACTCGCGTCGGCGGAGCGCACCGCGCGCCAACAGGAGGTGGCCCACGTTGGCGCACGCGATCAGCAGAACCAGCCCCACGACAGCTCCCAGTAGCGTCATCAGCGACGCTGCCGTGGCCCGGCCGGGGCTATTTGGTTGCCCGCGAACCACCGTGGTGACGATTGGCGACGGCGCTGGATCCGATGCGAATCGTTCCGTGCGGAGTTGCGCGTCGATCGCATTCAGTTCAGCATTTGCCTGACCGGCAGTCGCCCCAGGACTCAGCCTTCCGAACATCATCAGCATGTTGAAGGGTCGGTCCTCGGCCAGCCGTGCGGCCAGCCGCGGGCGCGTTTGCGTGGGCACCCAGAGGTCGGTCCGCATCGGCGCGAAGACGCCCCCAAAGTCTGGCGCGGTCACCCCGACGATCGTGTAGGTCTGTGACTCGGACCGAATGGTCCGACCGATGGCGTCCAGTCGGCGCTGAAACTTGCGCTCCCAGACCGAGTCGCTGATCACGGCTCCGAGCTCGTGGTCATCGCTAAACCACCGGCCAGCTAACAGCCGCATGCCAATGATGTCGCCATAATTAGCTGAGACTACTTCCGCAACTGCGATGTCGCTGTCGCCATCGACGTCCAAATCTGATTCCATCGGCACGCTGGCGGCGATGCCCGAGAGAGTTTGCGCTCGATCGCGATACGCCTGGTAAGCGCGATAGGAGAATGCCCCGCCTTGGCCACGCTCGACCCGCAGCAACCGGTCGGGTTCAGTCACCGGCATCGGCCGGAGCAACACGGCGTTCAGCACGCCGAATATCGCGGTGTTGACCCCAATCCCGAGGCCGAGACAGAGGATGGCCAGCGCAGTGACGCCTGGCGACTTCCTCCCCTGCCGGATTGCGTACCGGACGTCGCACACGATGGCTTCGATGAAGGCGGTTCCCCGCACGTCGCGGTGCGCCTCCTTCACCTGATCGAACCCGCCGAACTCAATCCGGGATGCTCGGACGGCTTCATCTCGTGTCAGCCCCCGGCGGATATGGGCCTCTACGAGGTTCTCGAAGTGGCTGCGAATCTCTTCATCCAGCTCGCGCTCGACAGCGTCTCGCCGGAAGAGGGAACGGCATCGGCACCACCAATCGTTGAGCACATCGTCCTCCTATGTCCTGTCGAGGACGAGTGCCACGGCGACGCTCAGCTTGTTCCAAGCGGAGATCTCGGTCTCCAGACGCGCGCGACCGCGCTTTGTCAGCTCGTAGTACTTGGCCCGCCGGTTGTTGTCTGACGTTCCCCATTCCGTCCTGACCAGGCCCGCTCGCTCGAGCCTATGGAGAGCGGGATACAGCGAGCCTTGACGGATGTCCAGCGTAGCGCTGGATATCTGATGGAGCCGCTCGGCGATCGCCCAGCCATGGCGTGACTCAGTGGCCAAGGTCTTGAGGATTAGTAGATCCAGAGTCCCTTGTGGCAGTTCCACTCGCGCTGACGTCATACTCGCTCTCCTTTCGCTTCGACAGGAGTCTAATGGACCGCCCTGTCGAAGCGCAAGGGGTCGCAAATGGCGGCATGGAACAGACGGATTCCCTGCGAACGACCTTCAGCCGTGAGATCGTCGGCAGAGATTCTCGACACCGGAGATCGCGCTCGTCAATCGCCCCGAACGCCTAAGTCCCTCTTGCCTCACAGCCTGAGAACGACAGCACGGCAACGAATCCCTGCTTATCCGCTACGACTCACGTCGAACGCCGTGCTTTTGATTCTGCAGTCGCCTGAACTCGCGATAGCACTCCGAACAGGTCAGTAGGTGCTCGTAGGCTGGATCCCCGAGCGGCTGGTTGCGGCCGGCGAGCTCTGAGAGGATCTTTGGCGACAGACAGCCGACGCGGCTGGGATTGGGATTGGCCGTGCCCAAAACCTCATCGAGATCCTCCTGAAACTCAGGGTCACCTTTCGGCTGATCATCGTTGGCCATTTACGGTTCTCTACACCCATCCTCAGGTGGGATGTCGAAGGGCTTCTCGGTGGCGCGGTCCGCGGCGCCGAGAACGCGCCGGATCTTCTGTTTCGCCCGAGAGAATATCGTATCCACCGAGACCACCGATCGTTGCCGGTGATTGGCAATCTCCTGGCTTGAAAAGCCGGCCTGCTTCCACAAGCAAATCAGCCGTTCTTCACGTGACAGCTTCGCCAACAGCTCACGGAGCAATACTTGCCGTTCGATATCCTCCGCTGTTCCCGTCCTGCAGGGTGCGGCCGCCAGCCTCGCTGAGCTCGCCTCCGAGTCAAGAGTCTTCTGCATTACTCGGGTAGAGCCGAGCCGAAGCTGTGATGTCGCCACGCTACGGATCACGACCCAAGCGTAGCCGTGAAGCTTCTCGACCGGACCGGCTCGCTGCTCGCGCCTACTGATTCGACGCCCTGCTTCTTCTATCACTTCGGTAACCGTCACTTCGTCATGCAGTGCCGGAAATTCCCGGCGGAGTCGGGCGGCCAACTGGGTGAGCACTCGCTCAAGTCGCGGGTGGAACGGTGTTCCATCGCTATCGAGCAGCCCCATCGTTCGTAGGTGCTCCATGGTGCGTCCCTAATCGCCGGGGAGGCGGCGGGAAGCGATTGTTTCAGTATCGAACTGACTCTCTACGTTACTCAGACGTGTAAGGTTTCAGTGCCCGATGGCGTTCAATCGGTTACGGGACGATCTTGGGGAAAGGTCGTCGTCGGATTCGAGGTGAACGACATGCCAGATCGCATCCATCGTGTTTCTCGATCCAGTCGAGAATCTACCGTCGTCACACAGACGATTTCAAGCGCAAAGTTTCGGGAAGACTCGTCGAACACGCGGCCACGACGCTGGTCGATCGCGTCAATCCTTGAAGCCTTCATTACGGTTGTGCTTCTGCTGCCAGCCGTCGCGTTTGCGCAGCAGTCACCTTGGGAGCGGGCCGCCAGCAATCTCGAGTTCACGTTCACCGGGCCGCTCGCGCGGTCGCTCGCCCTAGTAGCCATCGTGATCGGTGGCCTCATGTTCATGTTTGGCGAAGGTGGGGCCAAGCGACAGATCTCCGGGATCGTATTCGGTGGCGGACTGGCTCTGTTCGCAGCCCAGTTCATGACGTGGTTGTTCTGACCGGCCATGACAACCAACGCACTTCAAACGGCGCGACCGTCCGTCCGAGTCACTTACAAGGGGCTCCATCGGCGGCTCACCATCTGGGGCGTCGAACGTCGGCTGTTCTTTCTGGCGATGCTCCTGGGCGCCGCAACGTTCAACCTGTTCTATTCGTTCCTGGCCGGGCTGCTGATGTTCGTCGCCCTCTATGGCTTTTCTCTGTGGGCCACTGACCGGGACCCCGAGATGCTTCGCATCCTCCTGTCTTCGTCGAAGGCACGGAGGCGGTTCGATCCACTGAAGCACCAGCCTGCCGAGGTGAGGATGAGCCGATGACGCGCTTCGATCGAATCTTTCGAGACTATCAAGAGTCCGGGGCCATCAACTCACTGATTGCCTTGTGGGGCTTCCTGGATGACGTCACTTTCGTTACCAAGAGCGGGAGCGTTGGCGTTATGTTCCAGGTAAAGGGGCCCGACGCCGAGGCATTGCCCCACGAGCAGAGACAGCGCGTCACGCACCAGTTCGAAGCCGGATTGCGGCAGTTGGATGAGAAGACCCGCCTCTACCAATACTTGCTCAAGCGGCACGCCGACGCGTTTGCGGTCCCAGGCTGTTCGCGAGCAGTAGCTCGGGAGGCCTTCCAGCGCCGGGCCGAGTACCTGAACGGCCGGCGCGATCGGTTGTTCCAAGTCGATCAGTATCTGGTGCTGCTGTCGGATCAGACTGGCATCGGGCGCCTCGATCGGTCGCTGCGGCGATTCATCCGACAACCGCTCACGACCATAAGGGAGCAACTATCGCTGACGCACACGTTCCACCTGCTCGAGTCGCAGCTTGATGAGGCCTCCCGCACGCTCGACCAGGCCGCCTCGGCGTTCGCTGTACAACTGCCCGATTGCCACCTCCGGCGTCTCCCGAAGTCGGAGATGTTCGCGTTCTTCCGGCGACTCCTGAACCTCGATCCCAGTGTCGCCGAGGCCAGCAGCCTGCGCTACGACACACACCTAGACTATTTCGTTGCCGACTCCGCGATCGAATGCCATCGCGACCACTTGCGGGTTGGCACACGGTCGCTGAAGCTGCTCTCCATGAAGGAGCCGCCGAGCCAGACCTACGCACACATGCTCTCAGACCTGGTGCAGCTACCAGGTGAGTTCGTGGCATGCGCCGAGTGGCAACGCCTCCCAAACGACAAAGTGCGGCGCGACATTCACTCGCGCCGGCGGCATTTCTTCAACAAACGGGTGTCGCTAGTGAACTACGTGTCGGCCGACACCTCACCGGACGAGATGCTGGTGGACGACTCCGCAGGGGCGACGGTCGGCCAGCTCGGCGACGCGCTCACCGAGCTTGAGGTCAACGGGCACTTCTTTGGCTCGGCCTCCCTGACGCTCGTGCTCCACGACCGCGATACGAGGGCACTGGAGATGGCCAGTGCGGAGGCGGCGAAGCTTCTGGCCTCCCATGACGGAGTCTTTGTCGAGGAGACCTATAACCTTCTCAACGCCTGGCTAAGCATCGTCCCCGGCAACGGCGCCTACAACCTCCGGCGCATTGCCCTCATGGAGACCAATTGCGCGGATTTGAGTTTCATCTTCAGCCAGGACCACGGCGAGCCTTTGTGCCCTCATCTTGGTCAACCTGCATTGGCGGTGTTTGAGACTCCGCAGCTGGCGCCTTACCACTTCAACCTCCATGTGGATGATGTCGGCCACACACTGGTTCTGGGTTCAACCGGCAGTGGCAAGAGCTTCTTGCTCAACTTCCTGATCACGCAGCTTCAGCAGCATGACCCGCTCACCATCGTGCTCGATCTGGGTCACAGCTACAGGAAGCTGACGGCACTTCTCCAAGGCAGCTATGTCGAGCTGGGCCTCGGGCGCCAAGCGGTCACAATCAATCCTTTCGACATCTCCTCGCCAACGCCGGAGCAACTGCACTTCCTCCATGCGTTCACCAAGGTTCTGATTGAAGGAGAAGACGGCTACCGATTGAGCCACCTCGAGGACCGCGAAGTGTACGAAGCCATCGAGAACTTGTATGTTCTTGAACGGTCGCAGCGGAGGCTATTTACCCTCTCGAGCCTGCTTCCGAGGGCCGTCGGGGGACGACTGCACAAATGGGTTGAGGGCGGTCGATACGCCTCGATGTTCGACAACGCGACCGACACCCTGGCACTCGACCGGCTTCAGGTCTTCGACTTCGAGGCCATGCGGTCGTATCCCGCGGTTCTGGAGCCGCTGCTCTTCTACATCCTGCATCGGGTGAGCCAGTGCGTCCACGATTCCGGAGATCCCGGCCTCAAGGTATGCGTTCTGGACGAGGCCTGGCGCCTCATTCAGCACCCGGCGGTGCGGTCGTATGTGCAGGAAGCCCTGAAGACCTGGCGCAAGCGAAATGGCGCCATGCTGGTCGCCACCCAGAGCATCGAAGACTTTTCGTCGGTCGACCTGCTGAGGACGGTTGTGGAGAGCTGTCCGACGCGGCTGCTCTTGGCGAACCCCTCCATGAATCCCGAGCAGTATCGCGACCTTCTGCAGATGAACGAGATGGAGCTGAGCTTGATGGCGAACCTGCTGCCCCGCCGCCAAGTGCTGCTCAAGCGGGCTCACCTCGCGAAGGTGCTCGACCTGAACGTGGATCCCAAGAGCTATTGGATCTATACGAACACCCCGATTGACAACGAGCGGGTGGCTTCGGTGTTCCGTGAGTTTGGATTCGCGGCCGGGCTGGATCGCCTGGCCGCCTCTGCCTGAAACGAGGTGCTGGATGCGCGCACTACTGATTCCGATCGTCGCTTCGCTGACCTGGGCTTCCCTCGACGTTTGCCCTGCTGCCGCACAAGCCGGTGGCATCCGAGAAGTGACCGCGACCGACCGCAATGTCATCCCCTTGAACACTCGGCTGCGCTATACGACGATGATCGTCCTTCCGGACGGCGATGAGATCCTCGATGTGATCTGCGGCGACCGCGACTTCTGGGTCATCAGTGCCGTTCAGAACGTCGCCCACGTCAAGCCCGCGAAAGCCGACGCCGAGACCAATCTCAATTTGGTCACCGCAAAGGGAGCGATCTACTCCTTCCTGCTGAAGGAGAAGGCCGGTTCAGGCCAGCCGGACTTGAAGATCTACGTGAACGCGAATCAAAGCGCACCTGCCGGCCATCAGAAGTACTACAGCGCAGCTGATGTCGAACGGCTGGACTCGGAGCTGACCGAGGCAAAAGCCGCGGTCGTCCGTTCGGAACAGCGCGCAAAGGAGGCGGTGGCGGCGGCCAATCAGGACTATCCCAGCAAGCTCCGGTTTGCGTATGGCACACCGAAGTATGAGAAGCCATTTTTCGTCCAGGCAATCTGGCACGACGGGGCCTTCACGTTTCTCAAAGCCGATGCCCGCGAACTTCCCGCGCTCTATGAACTGAAGGATGGAAAGCCGTCGATCGTTAACTTCCAGGTACGAAGCGGCGTCTACGTCATCCCGAAGGTTCTCGACCGTGGGTACCTGGCCCTGGGTAACGCACGGCTGTCGTTCGAGCAGCGGGAGCAGTAACCATGAGCGCAACTGACACACAAGGCGCGGCGCCCGTGGTCGACCGACGGCCGGTTCCGCGCGGTGTCCTGCCGAAGGGCATCCAGACCTGGCTCATGGTCGCCTTGGCACTCGGAATTGTCCTGATCATCTTCCTTACCGGGCAGCCTCAGGCCCCCGAACGTGGCCATGCGGCGAGCCCGGCGCAGCAGGCCGTCAGCCCTGACAGGGTTCGTGACTATCAGGAGCGCCTCAGCGCCCTCAACGGCCTGTCGGCCCCAGACCTGAGAGGCGAGCCTTCCCTCCCTCCTGCCTTTCAGGACGACCTCCCGCCTCAGCCCGTTGATCCCCTTGCCGGCGAGCGGCAGCGGCGAGACTACGAAAGCCTGTTCGCCAGCAATGTCGTCGTGAGCCGGCGAGCACCGCTGCAGAGACCAGACGCGAGGGCGGACCAGTCCGGAGTTCAGGCCGACGAACGGCCGCGCCTAGCCGGGAACGAGCCATCCCTGGACGCCATCGCTGACGCGGTTGTCCGGGCGACAACACGCAACAGCCCTCAAAAGGTCGCGGCCAGACCCGCCTCCGAGAACGCGTCTGTGCCAGGAGCCACGCGACGTGTGGCCGTGAATGCCCGCGAGTATTCGATTCTTGCCGGCAATCTGCACCGGATCGTCGAAGGCACCATCATCGACACCGTCCTGACGAATCGCCTGGATGGCGCGGCGGCCTCGCCGGTCAACTGCCTGGTGACGAATCCGGTCTACTCCCAGGACGGTCAACACATTCTGGTGCCGTCTGGGGCGCGGATCCTCGGCGAAACGAGACAAGTCGAGGGCTTGAGCGATACACGGTTGGCGGTCGGCTTCCATCGCATCGTGATGCCGGGCGGACAATCGGTTCCCCTTGACCACTTCAAGGGACTGAACCAGCGTGGTGATTCCGGGCTGAAGGATCGCGTCAACCAGCACTACTGGTCCACGTTCGGTGCTGCGGCTGCCGTAGGTCTGGTTGGCGGGCTATCGCAGTTGCTCGGGAGCGCCGCGTTAGGCAGCGGAGACGGAGACCGGACGGTGATTATGGCGGGCTCGGCGGACGCAGCATCCCAGGCCAGCGCTCAATCGCTCAATCGATTTCTCAATCGCATGCCCACGATCACCATCCGAGAAGGTCACCGCGTGAAGGTCTATGTGACCAGCGACCTGGAACTGCCGGCGTGGAGCGTAGCCACAACCGGCGTTGACCAATAGGAGGTGATAGATGTTTTCGCGCTTGGCTCTAGCCCTCGCCGTCATCACGTTCACCGCGGTCCCCGCCCGCGGGCAACTCGCGGTAATCGACCCATCGAACCTCGAGCAGGCGGTGTTGATCGCTCAACGAACACAGCGACACCTGGAAGAATTGACCGCGCAGTACCGAACGATCCTGCGAATGTCGCAAGGTTTGGGCAACATGGAGGGATACCGAATGCCGCCGATCTCCGGCGCGAAGCACGACTCCGGCCGTTGGTCGCACGCGGAGCCCTGGCTCAGAGGTTTGAACTCCGGCGATCCAACGGGTGCGGCCTATGCGGCCACAACAGTCCCATTGGGTTCGTTCCCTCAGCTACCTGCCCGAATGTCCGCAAAGGCTCAGGGGGCGTTCTCCAGGCAGATCGCGACGGTGGAGATCGCAGACTCAGTCGCCATGATGGCCAGCCACCAGGTGGGCGCGATTCGGCAATACAGCGACCGGTTGCAGCAATCGGTTCAAGGTCTTGAGGACGATGTCATGAACGGCCTGCTCCGATATCACGAGCTGACCGCGATCCTCGACAAGGTCGCCGGTGCCGAGCTGCTGGGCCGGCGCCAGGATATGGCGGCGAATCAGCTCCTGTCTCACGCCGTGGAGCAGCTGCTCGCGCGCGGAAAGCGGCTCCGCGATGCCGAGGCCGCGACGATGAACATGCAATTGGAGACGTGGCGCAGTGGCAAGGGTGCGAACGACGCCATGGTCAAGGGCAGTTCTGATGCGCTGAGAACGTGGCGTCAACCCTAGAAGGAGGTCGCCTTGAAGAAACACGCCCTGATTGTGGTTGCCATCCTGTCCGCTGCCTCACCTGGACATGCCCAGATCGTGGTGCACGACACCTCTGTCACGGTGAGAAATGCCGTTACCGCCACGCTGAGGGAGTACCTGCTCGAGACACAGGTGGCCCAACACGGTCAGCTTCGCCGATGGGCGCAGCGGCTCAGCATGTTCACGGATCTGGGCAAGTACGGCGCCCCGGACGCTCCTCGCTGGCGCACCCATCCTGGCTATGCTGGTGAGGGCGACGAGGTAGCCGCCGCGTTCCAGTCCGCACTCGATTTCGGAGACTCCGAGGGCTTGGGCTACCGCAGCGTTACAGAGCAGATTGCCGGCTTCGACGAATTAGCGGCGGGTTTGCCGCCTGTGGCCCGGAGGGTGCTTGAGCATCAACTGTCGACCATTGATGCCGCCGATGCCGTCAGCGTGGCAACCATCCACAACAGCGGCCGTCTCCGCTATGCGGGCCGCGCCGAGCTACGTGCGATCGAGGCGCTCGAGCGAGATGTGACCAACGGCACCCTCGAGCAAAGCGCTACCGCCGTTCTGGACAAGATAAGCGGTGCCTCACTGATTGCGGCACGCCAGCGCCAGGCCCGCACAAACCTGATGATTGGCCTAGTCGAGCAACTCATGGTCGACACCAAGCGGGAACGGGATACCCACGCGGCAACCATGAACATGCAGCTGTCGGAATGGCGCTACCGCGAGGTCATCGCAAGCGCTCGTGCTTCAGGCGCTGGAGCCGCCCTGCAGACGTGGCGTCAGCCCTGATCGGATAGGAACCAAGTCATGCCGACGCACCCATCGCTCGACCTTATTCCGACCATTCAGCAGGCGATCACCAGCTTGTTGCTGACATATGAGCCGGAGTTCCTGCGGTTCGGCTATCGGCTGTTTCTGTCGTTCGCCGTGATCCTGATCGCCTGGCACGGCATCAGGGTGATGTTCAGCGGGGACGGCCTCGGCGAACAGATGTTTGACTTCGCCAAGCTGCTCCTCTTCATCTCGTTCGGCTACTCGCTGATCGCCTTCTATGAGAGCCCGCTTCCGGGCATCGGCGTGTCGTTCAGCAACCTCATCACCGACCAGGCCGGATACTTCCAATCGGTCCTTCAGGCGCGCGCCTTCGACAACGTGTATCGGCACCTCGATGAGCTGTCCGCTCACTTCATGCAGCCTGATCCGTGGTCGATCCTGGCGAACCTGATCTATTGGACCGTCTTGTTTCTAATCGCATTCGCCAAGGCCGTGTCCCTGGCTGTCATCTCTTTCGGACTGATTGCCAGCGCGGTATGTGCACTTCTGGGGCCAATCTTTGTCCCTTTTTTCATAGTTCCGAAGCTCGACTGGCTGTTCTGGGGCTGGCTCCGATCGTTCATTCAGTATTCGTTCATCCCTGTCGTGGCCATAGCTTTCCTCATGATTTTCGAGCAATTCGTCTTCCGCTACGTGACGACGTTGCCGCCAGTGATCACGCAGGCAGATTACGGAATCTACGCGATGCAGGCGTTTGCCGTTGTGGCCACTTTTTGCATGGGGATTCTCCAGGTGCCCTCGCTTACCCAATCCATTTTCTCGGGATCGAGCGGGGAAAGCACCTTGGCAAACCGAGTCAGCATCAGCCGAATATTCTCGCGGCGGTAACAGGAGTTGATCATGTCTAAACGTTGGCCAACCGGGCGCAGCCACGACGAGGAACCGCCGGCCTCTGGAGCAGCATCTCGAGCGATGGTCTTAGGGTTCATCGTGGCTGGGGCGATGGGTCTTGCCGCAGGTGTGATCTGGGTTGGCTGGAACCTTATTCGATAGCGAGCACCCGATGAATCCGACCGTAGGCGACATCAATCCCAAGACGCTGGAGAACGCGAAGCGCCAGTTCGTGGAGCTGTACGGCTCGTCGCTGGTGCTGAACACCTACCTGAAGATTGCCCTCGTTCTCGTGTCGCTGGTGGCGGCCGGCCTGGTTGCGCTCAACGCCCACACCGTGACGAAATACGCCCAAGTAAAGCCGTTGGTGATCCGAATTGATTCGGTCGGGCGAGCGGAAGCCGTCGAGTATGACGCGACCCGATACCAGCCACAACCACCAGAACTCCGGTATTTTCTGACGCAATTCGTAGTCAAGCACTTCAGCCGAATTCGGGCCACTGTTCAGCGCGAGTATCCCGACTCCCTGCTGTTCCTCGATGCGACGCTGGCTGACGCCACTATCGCGCAGAATGATCAAACCCGGGGCATCGAGTCCTTCGTCACCAATCCCGGTGCTGATGAAACCGATATCATCGTCCAGAACGTCAGCCTGAGCGAGCTAACCCGGCCGCCCTTCAAGGCCGCTATTGGCTTTCAGAAGGTGCATTACGCGCCCGGGACCCGGCAAGAGCGGTCCCGGGAGACCTACGTCGCGCAAGTGGATTTCGTCCTGCGCGAGCAGGTGCCGAACGCGTTTGTGCGTGTCAACCCGCTCGGGCTGCAAATCATCTACTTCCGAATCGACCAGGCGTTCGACGAGGCAGGAAGATGATTGCGAACACCGCGTTCTTGGCGGGCGTTACCGTCTTCCTGCTGGCCGGCTGGCTGGCCGGCGAACTGAGCTTCCTGGCGCCATTCAAGGCGACTCTCTTCCAGCGTCATGGCTGGTTGATTGGCGCAGCCTGCCTGGTGGCGTTTTTCAACCTTTGCGCCATTTACTACAACATTGCCAGATGGCTCTTTCTACGAGACTCCGGCAGCAAGTTGCTGCACCTCGATCGCCAACTGGGCACCGCCGATTCGTCGTTGCCGCAGCTTCCAGGTCCAGCGGAATAGCAAAGGGCGGCGCATGCCAAGAGATCGAGAGCCACGCCAATCTGAGGCCCGCGATATCGAACGTCTCCGCGAACGGGAGGCTCGCCGCGGCGTTGATCCGCGAGAGGTTTTCAGCCGCGACCTGAACCTTCCGAGAGGTCTGAGGCGTGAGCGCATTGGAAACTGCAGACTCCGCGCGTCGGAGGTTAGGACCCTCGCCACGGTCGGGGCATTCCGCGTCGTCAGAGAGGACGATCTTCAGCGACAGGCCGGCTCTAGCGAGCTGCTGTCGAGGGATGTCGAGCCCCTCCGTCAAGCCGGTTTGTTATCGACCAGCTCTTACGTCGTTGGCCGTCAGCGATGCACGCTCGTCACCTTGACGGAGCATGGGCGGGCCGTCTTGGAGAGTAGCCGTGGCGACCGCAACCAGCCAAAGCCGCAGGCGTTCTACGTGGGTTCGACGAAGCGCGAACTGGCTCACGACAGCCGGCTGCTTCCGGCGTATCTGGATGCCGCTGAGCGGCTGGCCCGGGACGGGTGCCGAATCCAAAGAGTCACCTTGGATCGCGAGCTGAAACGCGAATACCAAAGCTTTCTCCAAGACCCCAATCGCCGGCGTCGCGGGGCGACTGGACAGCCGAGGCGCGATCGGGAGGCCATTGCCAGGTGGGCCGAAGAGCACGGCCTACCCGTCATCGACGACAGCGTCAAGTTTCCGGACTTCCGTATCGAGTACGACCGTCCGGATGGCGAGACGGGTCACCAGGACATAGAGGTCGTCACCCCCAACTACCGGGGCAGTCATGCGTCGGCGAAGGTATCAGCAGGTTTCACCTGCTACCGATATGGATCTGCCAGGGTTGGTGGCGCCGGCTCGTCTGGTCGAGGCGGCCGAGGCCGCGAGTCCCGGCTCGCTGAGGAGATGCTCCATTGACGTTCGAGGACCGCGTCGCCGCGATTGCGTCAAAGGGATACACCGACCGGCAGGCTCGCTTCCTGGTGACGGTCCTGCTTCACTCAGGCGTGTGCATGGTGCGCCAGTACTGCGAGTTCAGTGGCATCGCCCGCGGCCAGAAGACGCAGGATTTCTTCTCTGCACTGCTTACTCGAAAGCACGCCTCATTCACGACCGATCCTTATCGCCGAACGCGGATTTTCCACGTTCAGCACCGGTCCCTATATGAGGCGATTGGCCAGGGGAACAATCGCAATCGGAAACCCGTGCCCGTTGGAGCGGCCGTGGAGCGGTTGATGTTGCTCGACGCCGTGCTGGGCAGCCGCGACCTCGAGTGGCTGGCCACCGAACAAGACAAGCTGGCACATTTCACCCGCATGTTCGGGACGACCATCCGTCGAGAGGAACTGCCTCGGTTGGTCTTCGGAGAGCCGCCGATGGCCACGACCAGGTATTTCCCAGACAAGCTGCCCATTGGCATCTCGTCGGACGGGCAGTTGAGGGTGTTCACCTTCCTGGTGAAAGGGACCGATGCGCGGGATTTCCGGACGTTTCTACAGCGCCATGCGGAGCTCTTTCGAGGACTGCCGGCATGGCGCCTGCGCCTGCTGATACCGGCCCACCTCGCTCACGCTCGCGAGGCCTATCTCTCGACCTTTCAGCAAGAACTGCTGAGCCCGATGCGACTTTCCGCAGCAGCGGACCTGCAGTGGTTCTTCGAGACGCAGCGCGCCGGCTCGGACGGCGCGATGGCGGACCAGGAGCGATTCCTCCGCGCCCGCCGGGCCTTTGGGACCCCGCGATTTCGCATGTTGTATCAGCGGTGGCTGACCGAGGGTAACCGCTGTCTCAGCGATATCTCGTCACCAGTAATCGCGGACGCCATTACTCGCGGCTCTGGAAAGGTTGAGGCGCATGTCCTTCCACACCCGTACTTCCACCTGCGCACTCTGGTCGGCACCGCATAGCGGGGACGGAAATGGGGGAACGCAGAGGGGAACACAAATCGGAGGAGTATGTTCCCCCCTCGGCGAGGCTCGGAATCCTGGCTTCCTGCGTCGAAAACCCCTGGTTGACAATCGCGGGCGACGCCTCCAACTCGTTGCGTGGTCCGGACTTGGGCTTGAGCAGTCGTTGACTGATGGGGCGGCGCTCTATGCCGCCCTCCGCGACCCGAACAGACCGCACTTAGGTGAGTCTGGGCGTGAGCGACCCCCCTCAGAAGTGGGCTTGGTGGCCCACGGTCCGTCCAAGGGGGGTCGCTCACGCCCAGACGGTGTCGCTAAGGTCCGCGGGAGATTTGTGGCCAGAGGCAGTCGCGGCGTCGGTCGCGCCTGCCCTCGCCGTTCACTCAGACTGGCGGTCTGTTTCAGGCAGTCGCCTCTGCCCTCTTTGTCGCACCGCCGACGGGAAGGATGATGCCCATGACACTGATCAAGCCACGCACTCGCGGGAAGCAACTGGTGCGCCACCGGACGCGTCTCGATCAAGAAACCAACGAGACTCTGTACGCCTACGCGCACTTCATCGGTGAGTCCACCGAGTACGTCCTCAATCAGGTCATCGACACCGTACTCGCCAGGGACAAGGAATACCTGCAGTGGCGTGCGACCCACAGCGAGACATTTGTTCCAAGCGCTTCTGGTGCGCGCGGTTCTCGGGCTCCCGGAGGGCGGCGTCGCTCTCCCGTTGCTGCCGGCGGTGCGTGAGGATCAATCCAGTGCTGGCAACGGCGAGCCTGCGACCGTTCCTTGAGTCGAGGGCCCTGATTGCTCTGACCACGGCGGCCCTGGTCGGATCGGCAGGGCTCTACGCGTTTCCTATTGATGCTGACGAGCCGTTCCTCGCCGCCATCGCAAGCCGCCGGCCAGATGTCTTGACGGTGATCAGCTACGGATACGCCGTCATGTGGTTCTCGACGCCTTTCCACTTGGCGTCCCTTGTCTTGTCGCTGATGGCGATCGTCCTTTACCGCAAGCAACCGCGCATACGGTTCCGCGAGTTGCCGCCGTATCCATCTCCCGAGACTCGGCCAGCCCCATCGCTGGTACTCGGCGAGTCCCACCATCCCACCACCATTGGCCGGGCAGCCGAACCGACGTGGCTGACCATTCCGGAACGCGGGCTCTACACGGGAACGATGATCGTCGGTGCCATCGGAACCGGGAAGACTTCCGCATGCATGTATCCCTACGTGGACCAGCTTGTCAGGTGGCGCAGCCAGGACGACGAGCGGAAAATTGGCGGCTTGGTGATGGAGGTCAAGGGCGATTTCTGTCTACAGGTTCGCAGGATGCTGGCGGACTCGGGTCGTGCCGATGACTACGTTGAAATCGGGCTGGATACGGGAACTTGCTACAACCCGCTTCACAACGACCTTGACCCGTATGCCGTGGCCTACGCGATTGCTTCCTTGCTGAATAACTTGTTCGGAAAGTCGAAGGAGCCGTTCTGGCAACAGGCGTACACCGACCTGCTGAAGTTCGTGATCCTGCTGCGGCGTCTGAGCGACGGCTACACCACCCTCTCGGATGTCTACCGCTATGTCCTGGACGATTCGCAGATCGACCGCGACATCCGGCGACTGAAGGTAACCCTGTCGGATGTCCCGGAAGTAGTGCTCGTGCCGACGGTTGAGTATCAACTGCTGGATCTGCAGCGTTCCTGGGCTCATTGGTTCCAGGACGATGCGGAGCATATGGCGCACCCTTACGACGCCGAGCTCGAGACGTTCCTGGACAGCAAGGGCGCGTCGTATGAAGTGCGAAAGGCCAAAGGCGCCGGCTGGGCCGATCGGAGGCATCAGCTAGAGGCCGTCGAGCGCTGGTACGTCGGCGGTTGGAGTCGTCTCGACACACGTTTGCGCTCGTCAATCACGGAGGGCATCGTGGTCTTCCTGTCACTGTTCGACGACAACCCCGCGGTCCACCGGGCCTTCTGTCCCCCGCGCCGCGCCTACTCCGGAACGTTGAGTCCGGGCGAGCCCACACCCTTACCTCACATCGATACGCTCCTCGATGCCGGTCGCGTGCTGGCTCTGAACTTTCCTGTTGCCGCCAATCCAGGGCTCGCGCGCATCATCGGCGTAATGCTGAAACTGGATTTTCAGCGCGCCGTCCTTCAGCGCATACCGAAGATAAGCTCACAACCGGATAAGGCCTGGCGAGACCTGATGTTCGTTTGCGACGAATACCATGCCTTCGCGACGGTTGGGAGACCGATCCTACCGGCGACGAGCGCACTTTCGCGCTCTCCAGGCAGGCGAGATTGATTCCGATCGTTGCCACACAGAGCATCAGCTCACTGCGGTCAGTCCTTCCCGGAGACGAGAGCTGGAGAACCCTGCTGCAGTGCTTCCGCAACAAAGTGTTTCTCGCCACCAGCGATGAGTTCACGGCTCGCAATGCCGCGGACCTGTGCGGGCGGCATGACAAGCTCAAGGCGCAATACAGCCTCTCCGAATCCGGTCGCGAGGCTCACATTTCGCTCCTAACGGGTCGGGCCGCCGCGAACAAGCATTCGATCACCGCGACGAAGAGCTATGCACCAACCCACGAACATATCTTTGCCCCGCGGGTCTTCACCCAGTTGCAGAATGCGCAGGCCATCGTCCTGCCGTACGACGGCGTCAATCCCTTACCCCCGCAGTTCTGCTATCTGAAACCGCACTACCTGGACGTGCAAACCAGCTACTTCGATCACCTCGAACGAGGCGTCCTGTGAGCAGCTTGGACCGGATACTGCCATTTCTCCGGCCGATCGAGGATCTTCTGCGGGATCCGACGGTTACGGAGGTAATGGTGAACCGTGGCGGCCGGCAGATCTTCGTCGAGCGCAACGGCGCCATCGAGGCGGTCGCCGATCGCAATTTGGATTCCCGCAGCCTCACCGTAGCGATTAAGAACATCGCCAGGGCCTGCGGCGATGAGATCTCGGAGGCGCAACCCTCGCTCGATGCGCGACTGGAGGATGGCTCGCGCGTAGCAGCAATGTTTCCGCCGTGTTCGGTCGATGGACCGACACTCACGGTGCGGAAGTTCACCCACCACTACTCACTTGACGAACTCGTCCAATCTGGAACGTTAACTGGCGCCCTGGCGAAGACTCTGGTGGATGCTGTCGGCACGCGCAAGAACATCCTGATATCCGGCGGCACCGGCACGGGAAAGACTACGCTTCTCAACGCGCTCGCGGCGACCATCCCGGCAACCGATCGGATCGTGCTGATCGAGGAGACCTCGGAAATCCTGATCGACAAGCCGAACCTGGTTCGATTTGAGGCCCGTCGCCTGCAGCAACCACTCGGACAGGAAGCGCCGCTGCCGGCGGTGACGATTGCCGACCTGCTGCGAGCCACGTTGCGTCACAGGCCCGACCGAATCCTTGTCGGTGAGGTTCGTGGTGCGGAAGCATTTGACCTCCTGCAGGCGCTCAATACCGGCCATCAGGGCGCCATCAGCACAATCCACGCAAACTCCGCCGCGCAAGCCCTCGCGCGCCTGGCCCATTGCGTGGTCGCGGCGAACGTCGGCTTACCGCACCACAGCACCCGCGAGGCCATCGCGCTGGCGATCGACCTGGTCGTCCACATCGACCGTCAAGCCGGGCAACGGATTGTTACGGAAGCGCTGCAGGTCTCTGGCTACTGCACCGCAACGGATCAGTTTGAGCTTAGTTTTCTGCACGCGTTGACCTGAGCCCGTGAAGCTCCGTTCGCTACTCGATCCGCAGGGCCCGCAAGGGATCCGCTCGGCTCGCCCTGAGTGCCGGCCTTACGCTGGCCAGACCCAAAGCGATCGAAAGCAGGACAGCCGCTGACGCAACTACCACCGGGTCAAGTGGAGAGACGTCGCCGACGACAGCGATGACTACACGGGACATCCCAGCCATGGCCGCCAATCCCAGAACGACGCCAACTGTCGCACAGACGACCGTTTCTCGCAGCAGGGGGTAGACAAGCGAGGCCCGGGTGGCGCCAAGCGCCACCCGAATCGCCGTCTCTCGCACCCGTCGGCTGGCCGCATATGCTACCAAGCCATACACGCCGGTACACGCAATCAGAAGGGCCGCAATCGCGAAGACACCAATCGCGTAGGCCATCGCGCGCGTCCCGCCGATGTCATCTGAGACGAGTTGCGTCATTGGCATGAATCGCACAAATGCGACCGACGGGTCGGTCGCCCGGACCGCTGTCTCGACTTTTCGGTCGAGGTCGGGGATGAATGATGCAGTGCGGACCATCCAAGCGACGGGAAAGGCCCGGTTGGATATCGCCATCACCGGCGATGGCACTTGGGCCCAAGGGACGTAGACAACGGGCGGCGCGTCGGCACCCAGCGCGCTGGTGCCTCTAGTCCAGCCCGCACCCGGCCTAGTTCTCACATCGTTTACGACACCCACAATCTCTCTTGGCACATCCCCCACTTGCGGCACCGAGGAGAGCGTGCGACCGAGGACGTTCGCCCCGCCAAAATAGATTCGCGCGAAGGTCTCATTTACGATTGCGACCCCGGGCGCGCCGGGCCGGTCCTTGTCTTCGAACGCGCGTCCTTGGCGGACTGCAATGCGCAAGAGTTCGAAGTACTCGGGCGTAACGTAACGCCAGTCCACACTTCTCGTCTCCGCGATCTGCGCACCAGCCGGCGCCAAAAGGGGCATGTTTAGGCCGCGCTCGATCGGAGCATTGTTCGCCAATGCGACCGACAGCACGCCTGGCACCTCACGCACCCGACCGAGGGCAAGTTCGACGAATCGGTCCATTTGTTCCGGACTTTCGAAGGACTTCCCTTGCATCGCCATCTTGCCGACCGTGACGTTCCCAGGATTGAAACCGAGATCGGCCTGATACATCCTGGCGATCGTGCTCACCAGAATGCCTGCAAGCACAAGGAGAGCCATCGTGGCTGCTAGCTGGCCGGTCAAAAGTCCGCGACGCCACCATCCTCCGGTCCGTGAGTTACTTTGTCGCGCTCCGTCGGAGAGTGCGCTGCGCAAGTCCACTCGCTGCGCGGCCAGAGCAGGAGCGAGACCAAACAGCACAGCGATGGCTCCAGTGGCGGCGACGGCAAATGCGAGCACCCGAGCGTCAACCTTTAGGGTTCGCCCAACGAGAAGCTCGGGTGGCGTCAATTGACCGAGTAGGGGCAGGCCAACTACGGCGACCGCAACGCCTGATGCGCCTCCGATCGCTGCGAGCACTAGCGCCTCCGTCAGCAACTGCTGGATTATCCGTCCGCGCCCACCCCCAAGAGCCATTCGTGTGGCAATCTCGTGTCGCCGCGCCATCGTTCTCAGAAGTTGCAAACCGGCTAGATTGGCGCACGCCACCATGACTACCGCTCCGACAGCTACAGAAAGCAGGAGCATCAAGACGAGGGGCTCGCGACCAATGAGTTGGTGCAACGGTAGCCATAGCAAGCTGCGAATTCGCGCGTGCGCGCGTTCAGGCTGAGTCAGGAGAAGATCGGCCTTCACCAGATCTAGCGCACTGGCTGCCTGATGTAGCGTAGCGCTCGGCTGAAGGCGGGCCAGCAACACATAGTTCACCGAGTTGTCTTGATTCGATAGACGCAAGGGCGTCCAAACATCGGCAGGAGGAATTGACTGGAAGCCTTCGGGCATCACGCCAATAACTTCATGTGGTGTTCCGCCGAGTGTCACCACTAGTCCGACGGCATCGCGCCGCTGACCGAACGCCCGGCGCCATATGTCGTGGCTCACGACCACGGCGTTTGGTCCTCCCGTCGTATCCTCGACCGCCACAAATCCACGGCCAATCGCAGGTGCGACCCCCACTACCTCGAAGAACGACTGTGACACTCGAAGGCTCTGGACATACTCGGCGTGGTCACCAATGCCCAGATTCCAGCCAGAGCCACCGCGTTGCGCCGAAACCATCGCAAACGATTTCGAGCGCTCTAATGCGGCGTGAAAGGTGACGCCGTCGACCGAACCGCCATCTGGCGTCGCTAGGGCAAGGACACGATCGACACCGGGGTATGGCAACGGCACGAACCACACGGCGTTAACGAAACTGAATACTACGGTGAGCACACCGACGCCGAGACCAGACATGGCGATCGCGGTAAACGCAAAAGTCGGCGCGTGCCTGATCTGACGGACCGCAAACCGGATGTCTTGCCAATAGTGGTCGAGGCGCGGCGCAATCCAGACGGCCCGCGCGTCCTCCATCGCATGCAGCTCATTTCCCAGTGCGCGTCCGGCCTGAACATGAGCATCTTCGGCAGACGAGCCAGACCGCGCAAGGTCATCCTCTGCCATCGCCCGATGAGTTCGTAATTCTTCGGCAAGATCTTCGGCGTGCCGTCGATTTCGGAGCCGTGCCACTAGTCGTCGCAAGATGGGCATGTAACCTCAGGCTTGAACAAGGACCCTGCGAATCGCAGCATCCATGCGATCATAGGATGCCAGCTCGGCGGCCAGTCGCTTCCGGCCTGGCTTCGTGACCGTGTAATAGCGCGCACGTCTGTTGCGATCGGACACAGCCCATTCCGCCTCGACATCACCATTCAGGAGTAGTCGTCGTAAGGCGGGGTACAGAGAGCTCTCTCCAACGGCGAGGACGTCACTTGAGATGATCTTTAGGCGTTGCGCGATGCCGTACCCATGGAGTGGTTCCGTCGCCAGCACGCGAAGGATGAGCATGTCCAGAGTGCCCGGCAGGAGTCCGTCAGGAACACGTCCCATAGTCCACTCCCATCGATAATCGATGTATTATGCGCGGCTCGGAATTCTGGTCAATAGAAATCTTGAGCCCAACGGATCAGTTTGAACTCGAGTCGCATTGGGTGTCTGATAGTAGACCTCCCCAAGAGAGCGAGGACTCATGAGTGCGAGGGCCTGGCTAGCGCCACTTTTGCTTCTCGGTTTGGCTGCGTGTGGTGGAGGTTCAACGAGTCCCACGGGTCCATCAGCTCCCACATCGTTCTTGACGGGGACGTGGCGCGGGACGCTGGTTCTTCAGGTGAACCCTGGCGATCCGCAGGCGCCCCCTCCAACCAGTGGCGCGATGGAGTGGACCTTTGAGGCGCTACCGGAGACAAATCTGCAGTCATTCCGCGCGTCCGTGCGATCAGATCATCCGTGGCTGACCATGACAACGACCGGTACGACTGCGATCACACCCGGGAACACCGCACCGGCTCAGATCAGCTCCCAAGGCGAGTTCACGTCGCCACGCGGGTGCCGAGGCACGTTTGGAAGCGTCGGACGCGCCGAAACCAGGCAGATTGAGGCTGACTTCACAGGCACGGATTGCGCGGCCGCGACCTTTGCTGGTCGAGTTGTCCTCGTGAAATCAGACTAAGGCGCTACTGGTGGTCGGTCCAGAAGCCGTGCAGGTCTGACTTCACTGACTGATACCGGTCGGCGCCGCCCTTAACCTTCGGCAACAGGTCGGGCCGGTTCGTTTGAAGCCACATCGCGAACTGCAAAACCTGATTGCCGGTCCGCTTCGCCTCATCAGGAAACTGCTGGAACCATAGCTTCCGCAGTTCGCCCCGCCTATTCGCGTTGTCCACCATCGTCATCCCACCATTGCCTTCAGCTTTTCCCGCCTCATTCGTTCCCGCGGGTCTTGGACACTTCCATTCAGCCACTGTTTCAACTGTCCAATTGAGACCTGGTGAGTCACGACCGGCTCTCGGACTTCAATTTCAAACACGTTGGAAACGAAATTGGTGAATCCATCCTTCTTGAAGGCGTGGACGGCAATGGCTGCCGCCTCGTATAGCGTCTCGGCCGTCACCTGGACGCTTCTTTTCACTCCATCTGGGTCGGTCATCATGACCCTACAGTCCTTGTTGTACGCCATTTGCCGTCGCCGTTCTGGATTATAGCGAACATATGACGAAACAAAGGATTCCCGGGCAATTCGGCCTTTGCCACACCCACCACTGGACAAACGCAGCCGACTCTCCCAAACTAGCCACAATTGAACTTGAGTCAGTCCTTCAAGGAAGGGGTTAGGGATGAAACCGACACTGCGAATCCTTCTCGTTTCGGGTCTCATGCTGCTCGCTGGTTGGACGGTCGGCCGCGCACAAACCAGTTCCCCAGATTTTGAGTTTGTTGTTACGACTGCCTCCACCGAGACTGGCATTGACACCTCCGTAAAGTGTGTGAAGGGCTGCAAGCTATCGTGGGTTCAGCGTGGCGTGAATCCGCGAGCGGCGCAACTCGCTAGCTTTGACTTCTCGTGCAAGGGCGGTACGCATTGCCCATCTGGCGTAATCGGCGGCTGGATTCAAAAGTAAAGGCCCGTTCTCGCTTGCTGAGAGGTTCTCATCGACGACGGGAACGATTTCGAGTCGTCGCATGCGCCAGTATCGAAGTGGTTGTTAGCTAGCCAATTGATCTGCGCGTCAAAGAAGGGGCTCTCCGCGCATCAACTCCACCGCATCATCGGCGTCACCTATCGTGCCGCGTGGTTTATGAATCGCCGCTTGCGTCACGATGGCAACAGGCGAAGGAACAGACCCGGTGATTGCACTCCGACATGAGTTGGACATTTTGCGTAGCGATCTAGTCATGCGAAGCGTCATGGACTCAGTTCGCCGCCGTCGACGTCGCAATTAGCAAACCCAGGCGGGCGCTCGAGAGCCTCGGATTTGTTCATCGCGCGGGAGTCGCCGCGCCTAGTCGAGTGCCAACGCCGCCACGACCTCGCCGACAGCGCTGCCCACCGGACACATGGTCGCGATCTTCCGCATCGGCATGGCCATGTAGATTTCGAACCGTGCTCGGATTACTGCTTCCTCCTGACTTGGCGTGCGACCGAAGGGACGGGCGATTTGCCGGCGAACGGTCTCGGCCACGCAAACGTCGCAGTCAAACGAGGGCACCGATCTCGTAGCGCACTCACGTTGACGAAGGCCTCAAATACTCCAAATGCCTTCAAATCAGCGGGTATTCCAAGAACCGAGTGAATAAGGCGAACGGCTCCCTTCCATTCGAGCTCCGATGCGGGGCCCTGCATCTCTGTTGCATTCGTGAAATACAGGAACACCAGTGCAGCCTGAACACCATTCAGTTTTCTCAGAAAATAGTGGTGAGCGAGGCGGTTCGCGTACTGATAGAACACGCCGTGCCAATCGGCCGAGGCTCTCGGCGCATAGGCGCGTCTCGCTTCCGCGAGGCTTCGTTGAATCAGCAGCATCGACTCCGGAGTGGCGCGCGACCCCGACGAAGCTGCCTCAGGGATGTGCGCTTTGGCCTCGACGAAGATGGGAGTGCCATCTGACGCCGTGCCGATGGCGTCCCATACTGGTCCTCGAGCTGGCCAAAAGTCCTTCAAGGCACGACCCGATAGATACCGCAGACCTGCCAGTGTCAGGGCAGGCTGGTCCCTATACTCTTTAAAGCCGTCACCTTTGAGGGGTGAATGCCACGTAACGGCCAGATGTCGCTCAATAGCCCCAGAACGTTGAAGAGCCGTCTGGACGAGATTGGGATGGCGGTTAATCGCAATCTGCGGCCAGTGCTGGCTACCGCGTCTCGGAATCGTCATGCCTATTGGTTCTCCGTCGGTTGAGCAAGGTTAGCCTTGACGCGCAGTTTCTTTGAAACGGGTCTTGTGCTTCTGATTGCGCCCAGTCGAACGAAACGAGTAGTCAACAACTGAATATCTTCAGTGGCCGCCCTCTGGGGAACATAGGCTAGCGATAAATCTTCCACGAACTGAAGGTGTTCTCGACCAGATCGTCAGCGAACTGGTCTTGAACCCAAGTCTTGAGCTCATGCAGGCATGCCGCGCGCAAGTGCGCTGGCACCCGCCACATATACGAGCACTCCCCGGTGGCGATCTGCGTGACGAACTGTGACGGGCTGATGGGAGGCAGCGCTTCGCCGGCAATCTCTGCCACGCACCGCAGACCGGAGCGCTGCAGCCAGCGATCCACATCCTCATCAAAGCGGGCACCTGGATGAAACGGCGTACCGACACCGGCCTGCTCGAAGATCTCCCTCGCCTTGTCACGAACTCGAGCCCACATCTCACGGCCGGTGCCGTTTCCCCATTCGTACAATATGGGGCCTTGTGCTTTGAGCACTCGCCTCGCCTCACTAAGCATCGTCCGCCAATTTGGAATCAGGTAGACAACCCTCGCGATGATGACCGCATCGAAGATCTGGCCTCTGAAAGGCGCGGCACCAGCGTCGGCACAGACGACTGACAACAGGCCAGGAGCCGCCTTAGTTCTGAGGGTGCGCAGCATCTCAGCCGATGTGTCAAGAGCGGTCATCCTGAATCGTCCTTCCGCCATGGGAATCGACACCCGGCCGGTGCCGGCGCCTATTTCGAGGACTCGGCTGTATTCAGCCAACCCGGAGGCCATGCAGAGGGCCTCGACCACGTCCTGAGGCAAGCGCCCACCATGGCGCCGGTCGTAGAGTCCTGCATTAGCGGAGAAATCGACGTTCCCGTCCATCGTTCGACAGTCTAAGCCAATGCAGCGCTCGGCGCCTCGCGACTGACGAGTGCTCGCTCCGGAAGAAGGTGTGAGTGACCTTGAGGTCCCTCACAGAGCTATCGATAAACATCCATCATCCAACCGGGCGCTGACTATAAGGTTCCATCGACCCTTTGAGCGTGCAGCCCTGACGTGCTTCAACCGCAGCTGGCCGGAGCGAGGAGCACATCGCAACAGGGACATCGTGCGTTGTCCAGCTTGGTAGGTTGCTTCGTCGGAACAGGACCATTGGTCAGCGGATTCTAACCTCCCTTCCTGGGGGCGTGCCCACTGACCGACCTGTAAGGTTTCAATAGAATCGCGCGTTCAGACGGTATAGGCGACGGCTCCAAGTTGCCGCGATTCATCGTTCACGCTCGCGCCTCATCGGCTCGTGCGTCCCGCCCTTGTTCCGTGCGTCATACCGACACACGCGAACGTAGCCAACGCTACCGGTTCAGGCCCGTAGCGTTTTTCAGGAGGCCCATCATGTCCAAAGGCAATGGCGAAGTGGTGTCTGTGAAGATTCTCCGTAACGAATCCGGCAGTCCCAAGGGGAAGCTGGCTGATGCGGAGGTGATCTTCGAAGCCGGTAGCGGCCCGTTCAACGGTCTGCGTCTTCTCGGCTTCGCGGTTTGGGAACGTCCAACCGGAGGGAAGAACGTGACGTTCCCAGCTCGGACGTACTCCGTGAACGGAGAACGCCGCAGCTTCTCACTGTTGCGCCCCGCAAATGGCGAGGCCGGTGTGCAGGACGCGATTCGGCAGTGCATCCTCGACGCGTACAGCCGCGTCGAGCAGCCTGCCTGACGCGTTCAATACGTCTCTGGCGGTCGGGCCTCAGGGCCCGGCCGCTTGAGCCGACTTCATTCCGTAACCGACAGGACTTGCTTATGGATACCGCCGTTCGCGCCACTGCCGAGAGACCGCACCCGCACCTGCGTCCAGCCGACGCGGCCCAGACGCTTAGCGTGACGGTCACCTATGACCTCTCCGAAGCGGGTCGCAAGGCCTCACTGCTCTCCGGTGGTGATGGCCGCGGGCGCCAGCAGTTCACGACTCCAGTCCCCATGTCCAGGTTGCACCTGGTCAACGTCGATACGACGGGCGTCGCGCGATTGAAACTGCGACCGCGATTCGAACTCGGCGCCAACGAGCGCGTCGTTCGGCATGACGCGTTTCCGACCTACGACGCGCCGCCGACTGTCGAAGATCTGTTTCGGGATGCGGCGCGGAATCACGAGCTCGAGCGGCTGTTCCAGGCTCAGCGGAATACTTGGCGCTCGCAGCGGCGAGAAGCCGACCAGGATCGCCGTTCCCAAGCCGCGCGCGAGTTCCTGTCCAGCCCAGAACAGCGGGCGATGGTTCACCCTGCTCCGAGTCCCTCCCGGTGCTTCCTGGCTACACCGAATGGCCGAGTGATGTTTGATGTCACGTCCGATGTCGGACCAGCGCGCGAAGTTCCCGCCGAGGCCCATCGGCGATTCCGTGCGGACGTGGCCGCTCGTCGCCAGCGCAACCTGACCCAGCGCGCCGACCAACTGGCGCTCCACGAGCAGAAGACCGAAGCCGCTCGCGAATGGATCGCGCTCAGGGGCAGCGCCGAACAGCAGGCGCGGTCGGCGGCCGGAGTGTTGCCGCTGGACGAAGTAATCGCGGCGATGACGGACGAGGCATTTCAGGCCGTCGCGGAATTGCCCCGATACGAGATGGACGGATCGGAGAGACTCCAAACCCATCTACGGGACGCCCTCGGCGACCCGAACGTGATTGTTGCGCCAGCCGACCTGATGGTTAAGTCCGCGGACGCGAGCGGCGCGACTGCCGGCCAGTGGGCGGTCATCAAGCACTTGCAGTCTGCGCTGCCAGATGCCACGGTCAAACTGCGCGAGCACCGGTTGTCTTCGCGGCGGTACGAGCGCCCTTACGAGCTGGTGATCTTCGGTGCCCTGGTAACGAGGCGGGTGGGTCCGTTCAACCTTCGTCGCGAGTTCGCCGTGCCGGGCAGGTAAGCCGCCGCGCACTGAGCTTCGCGTCTGATCTCTCGCCGTGGCCATTCCGGCCACTCCTCCGCATCGCCCGATGCGGAGCTACTCACCACTGTCGCCACATCGGCCACATTCAAAGGAGTAACTGTATGCACGCTATTGGTGTATCGGCTGTCAACGCGCTCACCGCTCACAAAGAGTGGGCCGCTCGGCCGCCCGACGAACGATTCGATTCGGTTCGTGCCCTCTACGAAGCCGCGCACAATCGCCGGCTCAGGACTGAGGAGCATCGTGTTGAGACCCGTGAGTTGGCGTTACAGGCTGGACCTGACGAACGTCTCGCTCTGAGGAGCGGATGCGCCGAGCCGGCGGCCTTGACGCACTGGAGCTTCGAGCAGCTCGCCACCATCGCCGGCGCGCCGCCGAAGTATCTCCGCACCCTACCCGCGACGATCGCCGCAGCGGCCATCAATCATGGGTTACAGCGACAACCGCGGCTGCAGCACCAGCTGTTTGCCGATCGTGTCGCACCTTGGACCGTGAGGGCGATGACATCGCCTCGATACGCACGCGTCCACCACGACGAGCTCGCCAGACGGATGCTCGACCTGACGTCCACGCATCCTGCCTGGCACCTGCCGCTCGGCTACAAGGGCGGTGTCTTCGGCGCGGAGCGCGTGCCGACCGGCGCATACCTGGGGGATCGAGACATGTTCCTGTTTCTGGTGGATGGCAATCGCGACATCGACGATCCAACGGACGCCTCTCACTCGGGGCTGTTCCGTGGGTTGATCCTTCGCAACAGCGATGTCGGCGCCGCAGCCCTCACCCTTGATGTGTTCCTATTCCGTGCGGTCTGCGGAAACCACATCATCTGGGGCTTCCAACATGTCGCGAGCTTTCGGCGTCGCCATATCGGCGCGTCGATACAGGATGCCTGGTCCGACTCCCTTCAGGGTGTTCGGGCGGCGTTGGATGCAGACACCGATGCCGATACGGCGGTGATCGTGAAGGCGGCGACCTCAGAGATCGCCGCTACCCGTGAGCAGGTTATTCAGAGCGTGACCCAGCGGCTCGATTTGCCGCAGAAGCACGCTGCTGAAGCGTATGACATCGCCGAGGCGACCGAGACCAACCCCCGCTCAGTGTGGGGCTACGTCCAGGGTCTCACCAGGCTCAGTCAGCGCACACCGTGGCAGGACGGTCGCTTTGTCCTGGACCGTGCTGCTGGCAGTTTGCTGGCTACGGTTCAATAACCGTGGCACTTCACCGTGCGGGCCAAGTGCCCGCACGGACCTTTTCGCGGTTGACGGGCCATCGCACTTCAGATTGTGTGGCTCGCCTCCTCGCCGTCAAGGCTCTTCGCTTCGCTTCGACCTGACCTCGTCAGGCTTCGGCCTTGACGGACGACTCGTCGAGCCATTGGAGCAATTATGCGATGTCCCGGCGCACCTGCCCGGCATCGGACTCCGATCACCTTCGCAGGTTATCGCCATGTCCGATACATCTTCGGTTCCCAGTATCCAAGTCACGATTGGTCGGCAGACGCGGCTGTATCACGCATTTGTAACAACAGCGCCGGCAAGCCTTGACGCACCCTCAACGCTGACCCTCTACGAGGGACCACTGATCAACGTGGTCGCATTTGCGCTGGATTCGACTCCCCTGCATGCCAGCAAGGCCAGAACGCCGGCGCGGCTAATCCTCATCGACACAGCCGAGCTGTCGTGGCAGAAGGCAAGCTGCAGGGCCCAGGCGCATCGACTGACGCCGGCCGATCCGGTGCTGGTCGGATTCAACACGCTGCAGGAATGGCTCTGGCGACGCCTCCAGCGCCCACAGAAGGCGGGTTCAACTCGCATCGCGACGTCCTAAGGGGAACCGCCCATGGACACCGCATCAGTTGGAATCGACGAGCCTTTTGCGGAGCGCCACTATACGGTCGCCGAGCTGGCAACCATGTGGAATCTATCCAGCGAGTTCGTTCGGCAGATTGTTCAGCATGAGCCTGGCGTGACCGAATGGGTTAGACAGCAGCCAGGCCGCCGACGGTATCGAGTGCTGCGGGTCCCGCAGTCGGTCGCCGAGCGGGTATACCGCCGCGCGTTGGGCAAGGCGCGGGCAGAAGCCGGCGCTGGCGTCGGGACTAGCCGGGCGCGGTGACTGACTCTCGAAAGGTCGCGATGTCGATCGCGGGTAGTCGCTACCGAACGAGTAGCGGCTACACACTCTCGGCGGGTAGCCAATACCCGACGCCGGTGACGCCGCCGTATCGGTCGATCGAGAATCGTTCGGCATTCTGCGAGTCGCGCTTGGCCGTTGCATTGCAAAACGTGGTCTTACGAAGGTTCCGACGACTCCCCAGTCGATGGACCCACGGCGGGTGAAATGAATGATGCGCGTCGATTGATACTGCTAGGTAGAAATGGGGAGCTTCTCGAAACCACAATCCAGGCGGCACTGACTCGGTTAGCGGCACGAGCCGTGCGCCAGTTTCCCGCGCTGAAGGACGACGTGGCTCTCGTCGAAGTATTGGAGGAGGCCGGCCGCCGGATCGCAGCCAGGCAGGAGCGCGCGGGGCCACTTGCGAATCTTTATGGCTACGCGTGGGTAACGGTGCGAAGCGTCGCAACTTCATTCATGCGCCGCGGCTCCGTTCGCCTTGTTCAGAAGACGGTCGAACCAGAGCTTGGCGAGGCCCTGCTAACTGCGGCACCAGCTCGCCATTCCACACCTCAACAGATAGAGCATCGCATCCTGCTGCGCGAGGTTCTCAGCAAGCTCTCAACAGAGGAGCGCCTCATCTGCGTCTGGAAGCATGCGGGATTCTCCAGCCAAGAGATCTCCATGCGGTTAGGACGAACCGTCGCAGGCGTTGACACCGTGTTCTGTAGAGCAAAGGATCGACTCAGGAAATTGTTGGGCGGCGGACCATCCTCAGTCGACCAACCAACGGCCTAACCCATACCGCGGTAAAGCTCGGAATGAACGCGGGCAGCCTGCTCTGAGCAAGTTCAAGCGGATTGGAACTCGGGTTTGGAACCGGGGAACGGCCCTTTGGCGTCTAGCTTCGGTGGCGGCGCCTCGGTCATACCAGGTGCGCGCGTACCGTGAGTCGATAGCCTCCGCCCTCGGCCTTGAACGGATCGGCGCAAGTGCCTCCAGCATTCTTCACGGCGTCTCGAATCGCCTGGCAGGCCTTGCGCTTTGCGGTACGCGCAACCTGGCCAGGGTCATCGCGGAATTCGTTAATCTGTTTCGCGATCTCGTCTTGCGACACCACGCTGTACTGGTTCGCTGCGAGCAGTACGACAAACCGAAACTGGTGGGTGTCCTTCTTTAGCTCGACGACCTCAATTCCCTGGAACCAGACCACTCCTCTGGCTCTATCGACGACCAGAATCGCGGACTCTGGCGCGGTGACAACGGCAGGCAGCTTGTCGGTCAAATTCAGCTTTGTTGCGAGCGCGCGGACGAGGGTATTCTTGGCCGGGACAGGTTGATCGAGAATCAGGCACGGCAGACCAGCCAACTCGTCGCTTCCCGTCGGCATCAACACGGTGGAGAGTGTTCCTGCGGGGGTTCGCTCCTTCACGACGGCGGCCGCGTTCGACGGAGGCTGACGAAGGGCGTATGTGAGGCGGACATCGTATCCGCCGAGGTCCAAGACGCCGAGGTCGAGCAGACCGTCGATCGATGGCTTGGTCACGTTCCCGGAAAGTCCCAACGCGCCGCGCAAATAAGCCTGGAAGGCCTCTGTGTCTAGCTCGAAACCGTCAAGGTCGGTGGCGCTGAGAGTGCGGGACGGAATTTCAGCCATGGCGCTCACGCCCAGGAAGTCGCCGCGCGACACGGGCTCCGCCTGCAGAACTCGGCCCGCTCCCGGATGTCCGGAGGCAGCGATGGCATCCAATTGAATAGTCTTTAGCGCGCCGGCAGTCACCAGAGCGTCCGTCGCCTTTCCGAAGACCCCGCGCCAAGCGGCGGACGGCTGTCGCCACGGGAAGAACGACCACAGATTTTCGTCATTCGCGGCGAAGCGCGCATTCCTAATTCCAACGGCTTCGAGGACCTCATTGGCGAGGACCTCGTGCTGCGGCTGGCTCACCTTGATCCTGCTGGGTGTGCGAATCTCGACGATGAGCGGGCGGGCGCTCCTGCCAGCAACGTGCATTTTGAGCTTGGCCTGAAGCAGCTCCCCCTCGGCCAAATTGAGGTTTAGTCCCGTAATCGCGTCAAAACAATCGGAGGCGTGGATGGTGAGGCGTTGTCCATCGCCGCGCTCCCAGATGCAGTCCGTCATCCAAACCTTGCCGACGCCGTACACCTGATGGCGATTAAGGGCGGCGCGGCCATCGTCCAGAAGGACCTGAAGGCTGCAAACAGGTGCGCCATCAAAGAAGTTGTCGTCGCCGAACAGGACACGGCCGGCGAGCCGCCGGTAAACCTCAACCATCGACGCCGCGCGCACAGTGATGCGAAGGCGGCCAAGGCTTTCTTCGTAGCGTAGGAGATCCGAATGCACGGGTCGGTATTTGATGGGAGCGCGTCCCGGCAAGCCGTGGATAACGGCCAACGGCGTCTTGGTGGAATGACTCCTCATGATTTGGAACCGAACGGTGCCGTCGTCGTCGTCGCGGGAGGCTCGTACCTGAACGTGCTCGCCGAAGTCCTGGACCTTGCAGTAATCCAAGAGCTCACGCTCCAGGTCTTGACGTTTCGCCGGCACATCGGTCGCGCGTCGGGGTTCGCGTGCAGCAAAGTCGTTGTAAGCGCGCAGTTCGCCTTCTTGCACTTGAATCTGCGCCTTCGCAAATACGTCGGCGAAAGCTCCGCCCTCCCGTTGCTTTAGAAACAGGTGGAGGGCGTACTCTGGTGCGCCTAGGTCGTGCGGGAGGGCATCGAGGGGCATGTGGCGATCGCTCATCACCGTGGCGATGCTCTCCCGGCCTTCGCGCGTTCCCAGGTTTTGCAAGGTCTCTAGTGCAAGAAGCAATTCCTCGTTCAGATCCCCATCGAGGGCTTGGTGGACGTCGTCATAAGTGAGTTGCCCGGTACCCTTCGATCTAAGCGAATCCGGCCAGCCGACCGCATCAAATAGGGTCCGCCACAGAGGCAAGGACACCTGTTCGATGACGCTGGCGTCAGTATTCGCGCGCTTGATCTGCATATCAGCCTGACCGTAGCTCTACTGTTCAGAATTGGCAAGAACAGAGCAAATGGAACAAACCCTCTCCCCTGCTAGCCCGTTTCGGCGGACTGTGCCCGCCTCGAAATCCACGCCTAGCCGCAGCGGCGGGTCGCATGCGCCGGCAAACTGCGTCACCGTTCGCAGGAACTCGACAACGGCCATACCGGCGACCTGGGTATTGAATGCGATGACGCTCGGCTGCGGAACGTCAGCGCCTGCGATGTAGCCCTCAGCCGCTTCGCGCTCGCGCTCCTCGGGTGGAAGAGACTCGATGCGAATTCGGTTGGGATCGATGTGTCCCCAACACGCAAGGCATGGCCGGCCGGGACCGGAGACCACGACGCGGCCGCCGCTGCTTACGATGTTTCCCTCGCTGCTGACCCGAAAGGCGCTGCCCATGTCGAACAGCAGAATGGCCTTCTGATAAGACAGCCGGTTGAGCAAAGCGCGCGGTGCGTGTCTGTCGACGCACGAGAAGATCGCATCGCAGGCTTCGAGCGCGCTTCCGGGAACATCTACCCCGAAACGCCCCCGGATGGCGTTGACCTTGGTACCGAACCCGACCGTTTCAGCGTAGCGTGCGAGAACGTCGACCTTCCAGCTGACGCCGATGTCCGGTGTCCTAGCACCGAGAATCCTGCTGACGTTTGAAGCTTCGACCATGTCGCCGTCGATCACGGTGATTTCGCCCACGCCGAGATGAACGAGCTGCGCGAACGTCACGGAGCCCGTCCCACCGGCGCCACAGACACCGACGTGCAACCGGCGTAGAATCTGCTGCCCGTGCTCGCCGAGGGCGAGCCGCTGGCGGGCGAACCATTCACGCGAATCGGCCGGCCGCTCGCCGGGCATAACCCTGAGCACCTTGCCAACGATCTGTATGTCGATGCCACTACTCGCGCCGGGTTGCCGCCAGGCGCGGGCGACTGGCATTCGAGTATCGCCTGCCACCACGAGGGATCCGTGTGGGCCTTCAGTCTGGGCGAATAGGGAGGGCATCAAGACGCCGTCACCGATGTCGTCGGCCTGCGAGAACCATGGCTCTTGCGTGCCCGGGTGGGTGTGGATTGTAAAGATCGAGAGGCCACGCTCGCGTGCCGGTCGGACAAGCCGATTGAACGCGATCGGGTCAATGCGGATGCGGTCCACCTGCCTGATGGCGTAGCCCTCGTCCGGGACCAAGGCGAGTTCCCGCGCAATCAGAACATCGGCGGCAACCCTTTCGGCCAGGATGATGCCGGCCGTCTCGACGTCTTCGCGGGCACATAGGGCCTCCGCGAAGGGACTCCATTGCGATTCCAGGACTCTCAATCTCATGGCGCTCACCTAATCCATCCGCAGAAAACGGCCGCTGATGCAGCGCATGAAGTCCCTGAGATTACTCACGCCCGGCTTCCACGCCCCGGCAGCCAAATGCCACGAGAACCGCTGCCATTCCTTGCCAAGCAACGACTCCATGCAAGTTGCCCGCGGCAAGCTGCCGTTGGCCGTCTTGACGGAGGGAGAAACCCAGAACATGTCCGGCTGAGCATCCGGAAACCCGGGTGGAATCTTGATGAGCAAGTCCACGGCCCCCGGCTGAAACCCCTCGGGCAGGGCGTAGCCGGAGATGACAAGGAACGACCATCCACCCCCCTGGGAGTGGATGGTCGCGCGGGAAAGTTCGACGCCTGCCGTCTGCAGCTGCTGCGTGTCGAACCCGTAGTCAGCCGGCGGCTGGCTGTGCAGATGGTCGCCGTTCTTCAGCGTGACCTTGGCGTCGTTCGCAATGACCTTGTCATCGCCATGCGCCTGGAGGAACAGCACGTCCTCGAGCTTGATGTTCGCGAGCCGCTTGAGGCTCGCCCCGGTCTGGACCGGATCGTCGAGTTCGTACTTCGTCTTGTTGATGAACACGTGAATTGCGCGGTGGTTTTCCATGTCGCTCGTCTCCCTGTTTGATGTCCAGTCGGCGGTCACCCGCCACATTCACAAGAGTAGGGATTTGGGCGCGCGCAATCTGTAGCCGCGTTGTGCCCTCTCTGGACTCAGGAAGAGCACAACTAGACCACAAGGCCATCAGGACGGCGGCCGGTTCGCCGGGGCAGAAGGGACGACTGTTAACTTGACAGGGGAGCTTACGGGTTCACCGGTGGTTCGCACCGGTGACCTGCCGGGGCGACAGGAATGCGGGTCTCGTCCGGCATAACACCGACGATTTATTGGGCAAT
Source organism: Vicinamibacterales bacterium (assembly GCA_041659285.1). Taxonomy (NCBI): domain Bacteria; kingdom Pseudomonadati; phylum Acidobacteriota; class Vicinamibacteria; order Vicinamibacterales; species Vicinamibacterales bacterium. The sequence continues at coordinate 137,434 of JBAZYO010000011.1, forward strand.
TGCCGATACCTTTGGCAGGCAGCGGCGGACGGTTCATGCTGCGGCGGTCCTGCCGGCCACATGCGAAGCCCAGGAGCGCGAGAACGCGGCTTCGGGTCCAGGCGGTCCGTAAAGCGCGTCACTACCCCGTGCGTATGAACGGCAGCGGAGTTGTTCGATTACATCGAAGTGTTCTATAACCAGCAGCGGCGGCATCCGCCCGCCCGCTGACTGCAGTAGCCCCGCCGCATTCGAACGAAGGATGACTCAAGAAGAGCAGTGAAACCTTACACCGAATCGGATCAATTCGCAGATCGCGATCGCGATTAGTTCGCTCCGCATTCCTATGGCTGACCACGCCCTTGCTTCTTAACAGCCGAGGTTTGCTCAACGCATGAATGACACAATTCCGCGACATCTTCGTGCGCCTTTCCGGAGCTTTCGCTGGCTTCAACAACCGCCCCCGCAGACCGACCGAGAATTTGCTTGACGGCGCTTTCCAGTTCCGAGCGCGATACTTCATACATGCCCCTACGGGCCCCTTCAAAACGACAGTTCCACGCCGCAAGGGCCTGGCCATTCTCAACGGCAGTGCGAAGTTGGATTCGAGTTGATTTTGCAAGCCCGGCCGCCCCCTTGCGAGCCAGTGAATTCAAAACCCCTGCAGTGAACCAATCACCAGCTCCTGACGTATCCTTAACGTCAGGCACTGAAAATGGCTCCACGCTTACCCAGCTCTTTGTTGCCGCCGCGGGCAGCCAACTACGGTAACGAAGACCTTCGGCCCCAATAGTCTCGATCTCTAGCAGGACATTGCCGTACTTTGCATGTCCCAACCCCAACTCTGCCATCTCGCTGAGTCGTTCATGCGAGTATTTGACAACGTGCGACACGGCCCACGCCTCTTTGAACAGCGCCGGATCACCTACGCTTGCCGGCTCAAAACAGACAACGGCACCTCGCTTCCGCGAGATCGCAGCCATCAGGAGTGTCGCACGAGATACTCGATCAAAAAAGAAGACCTCCCCCTTTGGAACGCTGAGTGCAGCCGCTTCAATCTGTGCCGCCAGAACCGGCTTGTATCCAGGCAGGTACGCTCCGCACGATGGGCAACGCCAAGAGAAGGAGTGACGAGGCACACCATTTGAAGAGCGCTTGATCCTTTGAACAATGACCGGTGTGCTTCCATCTGGTGTCTGGCTCACAAACTTCGTCGACACACCCCATTGATGAAGGTCTTCCAGCAGACGTTTGCTGGCTTTGTCATTGCGCAGTCGGCTTACGGGAATGGAACTCCATCCGAGATAGCTTAGAATCGTCAACACATTGCCGCAGGTGCCGCCAGCATAAGAACGTGGCGGAGTATCATCGTCGGCGGTGAAAACAATGTCGAGGGCAACCAATCCCATGCCAACAGCGACGGGCGCTTGTGTTGGCGTGCTCCTCTTGACGACCTTAGTTCCCATCACATTCTCCCGCTAGCCACAACCCAAAGAGCTGAGCCTCTGGCGTGACTTCTGTCAAGGCGTACCCTTGGCTTTCTATGTGGGCAATTCCGACTCCATGCCCGCGTTCTTTTAACTCGTAAGCGACCAGTAGTGCTCCAAGAGACATCAATTTGCTCGATAACGGGGATATCGCCACGCGGCACCCGCCAAGCAATCCGAATACCTCTTCGTATCGTTGCAAGGCCCGTCGAAGTTGTCGATACACTTCGAACGGATTCTGCTCTGACGCATAGATGAACGCTCGGCCGTCGAGCCGATGCTGATCGAAGAGCCGTTCATGATACTCAATGACTATGTCATCGGCCCGCCTAGGGTCGCGCGATGGCGAAGGCAGCACAGGGCAGATTTCATCGGGTTTGACGCGATCATGAATGCGATCGAATTGTGTTTGGCGCCTTTCGCCGAGCATGGGAAGCCAGACTTTCGGGGTCTGAACGGCCTCTTCGTCAAAGCCGCCGCTGAAGGAAGCCATAAACTCGGCCTTCTCGTCAATCCCCTCTTCCTGAATGCTGGCATCGAGTGCTGGGTCCTCAGCCACCAGGACGTGCAAATTCAACGGTGTCTTTCGCGCCTCGGTTGGATGATCGATCAGATACAGTATTCGAGCAATTAAGGGGAAGTAGACACTGCGCGGCATGGACGAGATGTCAACAATCACGTCCGTGTAGGGCTGAAATGGCACGTCTGAATCAAACAGATCGCGTGCGCTTTGAGAGCTAATCCGCCTTCCCTCGCTAGACCAGAACTCAACGGGGCGAATAGAGACGGCTCCTCGCGAGCCGACAGATTCAACTACGGACGTCCAATTTTGTTCCACCAAAGGCCCGTGATTTAGGGATGGTGAACGCGGCCCCTCCCGGAAGTCGAGACCAAGCACATCGCGTTGCCCCACTCCGCCGGCCGCCAATAGTACCTCGAGCCCCATACACATTCGGGGATCAAAGCCGCGCCCTATTATCACCAATACATCGCGAGACGATGCGAGATGCTGCTCCCAGAACTCACGAACGCGACCTGCGCGAAGCAGCAGATACTGCTCCCATCGGGCCGGTAAACTGGCAATCACGAGGGCAGCTCCTCCTGTTTTGGCGCGACAAATGGCTCGTCGACCCAACGGCACAGCTCATCTAGAGGGCGCTCTTTGTACAGCCCATAGCCCAGTGGGAGGTTGAAATGGACGCACAGCAAGCGATTGAGGTTGAGGACCATCCAGGTGTCGCCTTTACAGTTGTAGTCCAAGTCAGCGACTAGATAGTTGTGAGCTAAGGCGGAAGCTAGCAGATCGGCGAAACGCTGTCGCTCGGGGCGTCGCAGAAGACCGTCTTTGTTCATCAAGGCCTGGCGTTCACTCATGCGGATCGCCGTACCGCCTACGCCGGGATCATTTGGTGCCGAAGATCGATAGGTGTACCACTCAGCGTACCTGCCGACCGACTCCAAAAATGTCCTTACTTCACGACCATGTCGAACCTTGTTGGGGATGTCAGCCCAAAACGAGAGCGCCACCCTCTTCATTAACGCATGCTGCCTACGTGCTGAAATGACAGTCGACCCGGTCCTGATTAATTCTGCGGCGATGACCTCTTCAAACACCCCTCCGGACAATCCGAGGAACTGCTCGATGTTCAACGATGCGAGTCGTGCGATGCGGTCTGCTCCGAAGTAGTAAGGAAGATCAAACTCTCGAGCGAGAAACAGCTCCGCAGCGTTCTTGACCGACGAGTCTGCTTCTTTTGTCAGCTCCTCAGACGGTATTGAGACCTCGTCGTCGAATAGACCCTTCTGGGGTTTGCGAAGGCGCCGTTCAATCAGTATCTCAAGCGCTCTCCAGGCAATTGCGCGGTCCCTCGGTGTTCCGCCCATCTCATCTCGAGCCGCGATCCAATCTCGGAATTGTCCGACCTGCTGTCCTCGTCCATTGACTCGATCCCTGACAACCCGTATTGCTCGCTCGAAGAGCTCTGCGTACTCAGAGGTGTCGATTGAGTCTTCAAGACAGGAACGAAAAGCATCAAGCTCCGTCTCGATCGAAGCGCGAACACGCCGGTCTGCGACTCGCATCACGTGCTTCTCGAAACGCTCATGGCGCCCCCGCCAGTACCACTCCAGCTCAATCGGAGCGTGGCGGTCTCGCCCTTTCGTCGAGCCTGACGCAAGCAATTCCTGCGTGCTCAGTGCCTCAAACCGCTCGGCAATCCAAATCCCGGTCTTACTCCGCGCCTCGACAACACGCTGAACGAGAAGCGCTCGCTGGCCCGACGTAAGCATGTGTATATCGTCCATCATGATTACGATACGGTCAGCGACCGGCAGTTCATTCAGAGTGAGATTCTGCGTTTGTAGAATGGACAGCGAAAACAGTGAGTCGACTCCAGGTAGCGAGCCGACACGGAGTGGACCAAAGCTATCAAGGGCCCCGCAGATTGTCTTTTCCACCCCACGCGCCCAGTCGTATAGAACTACGCCTGAGCACGGATAGCTCAACTCCGGTGGCCCGTGCTGTGAGTCTTCGGGTGGTTGCAGTATGGTCAGGCGGCCCAAATCACCCGGGTACTCAAGATCCTTGAGCACGAGTGCACTGCGAAGGACAGCGAGAATAATCCTCGCATTCAACAGGCTTAAGAAGAGTCGAATGCGTACCGCCGGATCGAGTCGCAAGTCTTCCAGGCCGGCGTAGTTACGGCCGCAGAGCAGACTGACACCGAGGAGCTTGGGCCCACCTTCGTCGATTACGCCGAGGGCTTGAAGTCTATTGAAGAGGTCCTGATCCTCAAACCGTCTGGTATAGAGCCGACGGAGGACGCTGGGCGTAAACAGACGTAGAAGAGACGTCTTACCACCGCCGGCTGCACTCCGAATAAGTTGCACGGTCTCAGGTAGACCACTCTCGGCAATTACATCTAGTATGCCTGGCTCAAAGAGCGACAGGAACGTAGTGTCCGTGTCGATATTCTCGGCTCGGCGGAGCTTGAACGGGTTTCGGGTGTCTCTCATGACATTTCGCGGTGTCGTTGAATCCGAGGGAACAGACCGCGAAACTTGAGAGTCTCGTAGGCGAACAAGAGCGAAATCGAATTATTAGGGGTGTTGTGATGCAAGACGAGGGGGAGCCCACAATCGGCGTATCCGAAACGCACATCGGAGGTGCCACCCTTCGAAAGGTGGGAATCCATCAGCGCGGGATCGTAGTAGTTCGGATGTTCAATTAATGAATTGATCGGTGCCCCTTGGCCTAGAGCCAGCTTCATCTCATTTGGAAGAGGTTGCACAACCTCGATTCGGAATTGAATACCCCTCGCACCCCAAGTCGCCTGCGAGGCCTTCTGGAGATGATTGATCGCCTGCTCCGTTGCCATGTAAAGCACGGTGATGACCTCGACATCATTCGGATCGATAAGTCTCGCTGCAGGCTTTTCTCCGCACACGTCGTCGAAAAAGCTGAAGATCTTTCCGCCGGTGGGCGCGTCGGCCGGCAGCGAGAAATAGCTCGTCCCGCTTGCTGAGAAGTCGTCGAGAAGTACTAACGTCCGAAAGCGGCGCTCGTGAGCCTCCGGAGGACGGCCCAAGATATCTTCGAGATGTTCACTCAGCTTAGAGAGAAGCTTATCCACGCGTGGCTGCGAGAGTTCGTGGGTTTGCCAGATCTGCTCGTGATTTAAGGCAGGGTTTGCCCGCCTGAAAGAGTCGATGCGAGCGCCATCACTGAGGCCGAGGAAGAGACACTGGCGTTGGCGTATCCGAAACTCGTCGGTGGAAGCAGTTGAGCTCGGCCTGAATCGCCGATCGCTCCCTCCGGCCGCGTCGAGAAGAATCGGCCGAATGTGATCGGGGTATGCCATCTCAACAAGGTGGCGGAGTTCGGCAGATGAGCAGAAGACTAGTTTCGTCTTTACGAATTCGTAGGCATCGCGACGTTCATGGGCTGATTGGAACTGGTCAAGCCACAAAGCCAAGCTTTCTATGAAGCGGCTCCCTGCAGAAAATTGCTGATACTCGTCGTACTTGTAGGCCGCTAAGGCCTGAACTATCGGGCGCTCAACAGCGACCTGTTCAGACGTCCAGCCGAGGACTTTCGCCAGTAGCCGCTCAGCGAGTAAGTCCTTCAAGGCTTACCTCGTCGTACGTTTTTCGCAAAGAAACGGGCACGGCCTTTCGAGGCCGAGAGAGCCCCAAGGTAAGAGACGCATGCCTCCGGCCCTCGGTGTCCGATTGGCGCTAGATTCCAACCGCTCTCGACTTTGGGCGAACACTCGTCCACGCTTAGCGCGTGAGGTAGCGCCAGCAGTTGATAGTCATTCCCGGGGTAGCGTCCGCGGTCTCCGATGCAAAGCACTGCCGCATCTGCACCGATTCCGTCTCGGATATGGTTCACAACATTCCGTTTGTCCACGCCCAGCGCGATTACGTCCATTGAGTGGCCGGAGCGTAGTAGCGAGGCTCCCGACGAGGAGGTGGTCACCACTTGCTCTACGAGAGCCCACGCTTGCTCGGCATCTTGAGGCCGCAAAGGCTCAAGCGTGATCTGTTTCGCGCGAAACTCGACCCGAGTCAGCCGCGCCAGCATCCGATTCGAGCGAATGCTGCTGGCGATCTCTCGGAGCGACTCACCCGGAGAATTTAAGCCGTTAGGTTGCGAGTCATCGTCAAGGCCGAAAACATCGGCACCGTTGTAGTAGCCGACGGTTACAAGCTTCCAGAGTTCTCGAGGCAATGCTTCCTGGAGTCGCAGTCGCACCGATTTACCCCGCCCCGTTGCTATCCCGATTTTTAGATCGGCCTCCAGTAAGCGAATCAGCTGCGAGGCGACGGGCCTGGACAAGCGTTCAAACCGCCCCTTGGCGCTACAAAGGGTGCCATCGTAGTCAAGGACAACAGCACGAAATACAGCCGCCTCGAGATCTTCAATAAAGTGCCGATACGCAGCTCTCCATGCCACTTGTTGATTGCTAGGCAGAGCAAGTGGGTCTGTCTCGGTTTTGCGCCTTATCGCGGCTTCTTCACCCCAAATGGAACGGCGAGTCGGGAATGCATTGAGGCGATAGATACGGCGACCAAAAACAGGAACCCCTGGTCGCCCAGGATCGATGCCCACGGTACTGCCGACAGCCCCAGCCAGATACATGACTCGACTCAGCGCGGCGAGTGCAGCAAGTGCGCCCCTATACGGGATGTCCTGGCGGACGACAGACACGTCCCGGGGCAGGAGCGCCAACGTCTTGTCGGCCAGCTCTCGGTCCCCATCGGAGCAAAAAGCAATAACGGAGGATTCGCTGCCGCGCTTGGCAAGCCAATGGTGACGGCCGTGCGCGAAGTGACGAAAGTCCGCCGTCCAGACGTTCCCAAGCGCAGCCTCGGTCATCTTCGACTCGACATCAACAGCCGCCGCTCGAGTATCGGGACCGTGCAATACAATCATCGTCCGCTGACCGGTGGCGGGCATCAAGCTCGCGCGAACTTGTGCGGGTGTCTCCCCTACCAACGCGCGCCAAGTGCGCGGAACCGGAAACTTCAGGCCAGCAGCCTCTGCATACGCTCTCAATAGGAGGACGGCCGATCCGATCAGAGAATTTGTCGCAAGAAAGCCATCGCGGGCGGTCGGCGGGACCATCTCGACAAAGTCCACGAACGGGAAGGCCGCTGCTCGAGTTGCGAGCGGGGACCCAGCGCTTAGACACAGTACGACCAAGCGACGTGGCTCGCGGCTCGCGATCCTATGAAAGCTGCCGATCACGTCTGGGTTCCGTCCAGCAGCACTGGTCATGAGCACCGCATGGCGCGATGGATTGACTGGCCGCTCGACAGCATTCAAGGGCGTGTCCGCAAACGCAGGAACCGCGCAGATGTCGCGATGCAGTTGTGCAGCAAATTCGGCCACGGTTAGAGAGCCACCGGAACCGACCGCGATAAGTGGCAGCCCCAGGCATCCCCCGATCGCTTTCGCGAGTGGGCGGATCTCCGCCTTCATCGCCCACTGATACGTGGCCGGAAGCTCTTCCAGTTCTTCTGCGAAAGGTCTACCCAATGGCCTCCGCCTGACGCTAATGCCAGCGCAGTTCTGTGATTACGGTTCGTCCCAAAAGGCCGGTAAGCGCAAGTCTGAGCATAGCGGGATTTCATGACAGGCGAGGTCACTTCTCGGATTCGGGCGCTAGCGGCGTGCGACACGCAGCAGGCCCAGAAGATCTTAGGCTAGTGTCCACTCTGGCATAAAACTGGATGACACCTTGCCCAATGCACACTCTAAATATCTGATTTAGAAGTATTTATTTGTGGCGGAGAGGGTGGGATTCGAACCCACGTGCCCTTTCGGACAACACGCTTTCGAGGCGCGCCCGTTACGACCACTTCGGTACCTCTCCGCTAGGGTGGGACCGCGACTGTCGCCGGAATCACCGATTATACAGGACTGCCCCCGGCAGGTCATCCCCTTCTGCTGGTCCGGCTGAAGCCGGACACCACATCGGCTAAAGCGCCCGGACCGGCTAACCACCTTCGCCGAGGCTACGGTGAGTCTCGCCGAAGCGCTTCGCGCGAAGGCGGAAGCCGGACGCGGCATTCGCGCTACTCGCAGAGCGGCCTGAACTCGAAGCCGCGCCCGCGAAGCTCCGGCACCAGCCGGCGGACCGCTTCGGCCGCGTGACGGCGATCCACCCGCGGGTCCTTGTGATGGCCATCGTGAATCACCACGATGTCCCCGTCCGACGCCTTCCGCGCCAGCCGCGCCGCAACGCGGTCGCCCTGCCGGCGGCGCCACCAGTCGAAGTCCCACATCCCCCAGCTCCACCCGGTCAGGCGGTAGCCGGCGCGATCGAGGCCCGCGTACATCTGGCCGCCGCGCCAGCCGGCATGCGGCCGGAACAGCCGGCACGGCTCGCGCCCGGTGATCGCGGCAATCCGGGCGGCAGCGTTCCCCAGCAGCCGCGCCAGATCATCCGGCGGCTCGAGCATCAGCCGCCGCGTGCCGCTGTGCAGGCCAATCGCATGTCCCTCATCGGCAATCCGCCGGACCAGCGCCTCGGTCGCAGGAGTGATGTGATCGTCGATCAGGAAGAACGTCGCCCTGGCATTGGTGTCGCGCAGCGCGTCCAGCAGCGGCGGCGTCCACTCCGCATTCGGCCCATCGTCAAAGGTCAGGTACAGGGACGGACCCTCACCCGGCCGGCTGTCCACGTGCCACAACGAGCGGGACGGACTGAAGGCTTCGAGGACAAACGGAAACGGGGCCATGTGAGCCAGCGCCAGCACCGCCGCGGCGATCGCAATGAATGCGAACATGGTTTCAGGTCACCTTGACCGCGGCCGGATCCTTGACCGCAAACGATTCCGGCTGGGGCCCGGCACCATGCCGCGTGGAGTAGACGCGGGTGAACTCGGCGCCGAACAGGAGAATCTGGCACGAGTAGTAGACCCATAGCAGCAGGATCATCATCGAACCCGCGGCGCCGAAACTCGACGCCATGCTGCCCTGCCCGAGATACAGGCCGATGACCTGCTGGCCGATCGTGAACAACACGGCCGTCACCAGCGCGCCGGTGGTGACATCGCGCCAGCGCAGCTTCACGTCCGGCAGGAAGCGAAACAGGAGGGCGAACAGCCCGGTGGTCACCACCAGCGACACCAGCATGCTGATGGTGCTCCACACCACCGGCAGGTCGGGCGAGAGACTGGAGAGCCACGCGTTGAGCGCGGCCAACGCCGCCGTCACCGCGAGCGACACCAGCAGCAGGAAGCCGATCGCCACGACCAGGCCGAACGAGCGCACCCGGTCCATCAGGAACGCCTTGAAGTGGACGCCCGGATTCGGCTTCACCCGCCAGATCGTGTTCAGCGCCACCTGCAACTCGAGGAACGCGCCGGTGGCGGCGACCACGAAGGCGATGCCGCCAAGCACGGTCGCGACGATGCCCGCGCGCCGCTGGCTGGCGCCTTCGAGCAGACTCTGCACGGCCAGCGCGCCCTCGCGTCCGACCAGCTGGTCGAGCTGGCCGACAATCTCGCCGCGGACCGCCTCCGCGCCGAACGCCATGCCCGCAACGGCGGTGGCCACGAGCAGGATCGGCGCGATCGCAAACAACGTGTAATAGGCCAAAGATGCGCCGAGGCGCGGCGCGTCATCGTCCCACCACGCCCTGCCGGCGGACCCGAACATTCGCAGAAACGCCGTTACGCTGCTCGACATGCTTCCCACGCTGCCGCCAAACCACTGTAACCCTGACTGTCCAATTCTGAACGCCGGCGCCTGGGCCATGCACACTACACTCGCTGTGGTGGCGCACCGTGGATGAAACGCAGAACAGCCTGAAGCCGTGGTTGACGTTCGCCGTCGGCGTGCTCGTCATTGTCGTCCTCTACTGGGCGCAGACGGTGCTCGTGCCGATCGCGCTGGCCATCCTGATCTCATTCGTCCTGGCGCCTCCAGTCACCTGGCTCGAGCGTTGGCTGGGCCGCGTCCCGGCCGTGCTCACGGTGGTGACACTGGTGTTCGTCCTTCTTGGTCTCGCCGGCTGGGGCCTCGCGCAACAGATGGAGAACCTGGCCCAGGAGCTGCCCGGCTACCGCGTCAACATCCTGGCGAAGATCGCCGACGTGCGCGGCGCCGGTAAGGGCGGCACGGTTGAAAAGCTGCAGGAGACGATCGAGGACATCAAGACCGACCTCGGGAAATCCGACGCGCCCCGGGGCAGGGCCCTGCAGCAAGTCGAGGTCGCCGCCGAGCGGCTGATGTTCCCTGGCTTCGCCTGGCTCGGTCCGGTCGTCGGCCCGTTGGGAACCGCCGGACTCGTGGTGGTGCTCGTGATCTTCATGCTGCTCGAACGCCGCGATCTGCGCGACCGGCTGATCGGCCTGTTCGGCCAGGGCCGCCTGACAGTCACGACCAAGGCGTTTGATGAGGCCGGAAGCCGCGTCAGCCGGCAACTGCTGATGCAGTCGCTGGCCAGCCTGGTCTACGGTGTCATTGCCGGGCTCGGCCTCTACTTCCTCGGCGTGCCCTACCCGCTGGTGTGGGGCGTGCTGGGTGCGGCACTCCGCTACATCCCGTACGTCGGTCCTGTGCTCGGCGCCGGGGCGCCGACCCTGGTCAGCCTGGCCGCCCTCCCGGGCTGGACCGGTCCGCTCTCCGTGTTGGGCATGTTCATCGTGCTCGAACTGTTCACGAACCTGGTGGTCGAAACCGTGCTGTATGCGGGGGCCGCCGGCGTCTCGCAGGTGGCGCTGCTCATCTCGGTGGCCTTCTGGACGTGGCTGTGGGGGCCGCTCGGCCTGCTGATGGCGACACCGCTGACCGTGATCGTTGTCGTCCTCGGCAAGCATGTGCCTGGCCTTGAATCCGTCGGGACCCTGATGGCCGACACGCCGGCGCTGGCCCCGGAGTTCAGCTACTACCAGCGCCTGCTGGCCCGCGATCCGGGTGAGGCCGCCGACCTCATCGATCGGCACATCAAGGCCGAGCCATGGGGCTCCGTCTACGACGCCTTGCTGCTGCCCGCGCTCAACTACGCCGAGCGCGACCGCCTGGAGCGCCGGCTGTCGGAGGAGGAAGAAACGGCGGTCATCGAGGCGACGCGAGAACTGCTGGCGGACGCGGCCGAGTCGATGCGGCGCCTGCGGCCGGAGCCATCCGCACCGATCGAAGCAACAGCACTGCGCGGGCCCCGCGAGCCGCTGCGCGTGCTGGGCTATGCGGCCAACGGCGTGGCCGACGAACTGGCGCTGGTGATGCTCGGCCACGTGCTGGCCGATTTACCGATCGTCATCGAGATGACCAAGACGCGCGTGCTGGCCTCGGAACTGGTGTCGCTGGCTCGAGAACAAGGGGTCTCCGTCGTCTGCATCGCCGATCTGCCACCCAGCCCTTCGTCCAAGACACGCTACCTGGTCAAGCGGCTCCACGCGGCCCTGCCCGACGTGCGCATCCTGGTGGGACGCTGGAGCCCGCCGCTGCTGGCCGACGAGAGCTCGCAGTTGCTGCGCGAGGCCGGCGCGACGCTGGTGTCGTCGACGCTGGCGGAGACCCGCGACTACCTCGGCGGACTCGTCGAGATTCCGCGGATCCCGCCTCCTGCCTAGTGGGACGCCGGCGGCTGCCGCCGCAGGATCACTCCCGAATCAACGGTGCGGCCGGTCCTGGACACGGCGTTGAAGTGCATCTGATCCTCGAAGACCTCCCCGACCAGGAAGGACTGGTCCGTGTCGAATCCCCTGGCCGTCAGCGGCGACCGCGCGTCGATGTCGCCCGAAGCGAGCCTCCCGCCCGAGCCGAGGACGAAATGCGCGATGCCCATCTGGGGCTTGATCCGCTCATAGAAATGATCGTGACCAGCGAACACCACGCTGACGCTGTACTGGACAAACAGCGGCTCGAGGGCCTTGCGCAGCTGCACATCGGAGCCGTGCCGTCCGCCGGAGGAGTACAGCGGATGATGAACGACCATGACCTTCCAGTCGTCACCTGCCTCCTTCAGCTCTTTCTCGATCCACGCAATCTGGGTGGGGTCCGGATACGTGGTCTCGAGCACGAAGAACCGGACGTGCTGCTTCGGCGCCTTGAACGAGTAGTACTTCTTGCCTTCCATGTTGAATTGCTTGTAGAAGCGCTGGTTGCGGTCGTCATGATTGCCGAGCGCCGCGAAGAACAACACGTGGGCGTCGAGCAGCAGTCTGTACGGCTTCTCGAACTTCTCCAGATAGTCTTGTGGCCGTTCCGGCCCAATCAGGTTGTCGCCGGCCATCAACACCAGCTCGAACGGAAACGTCTCGTGAGTCTTCGCCATTTGTGAGGCGAGCTCGTACTGCGCCTGCAAGCCGGTGCCGGAATCGCCGAACACCGCGAACTTGAGGGACCCCTCCCGATTTGGCAGCGGCATGGGCGGCTCCGCCTTGGTCAGTGGCGACACGACCGTCGCCGGGCCGGACGGCCCCGCGACACCCGTCGTGCACGCCGCCAGCAGAAGAACAACAGACAACGATGCAAGGAGTCGGCAGGTCTTCATGGGTCACTTCCGAGGCAACGCATCCGGGACGAAGTCCGGGATGATGTGGGCATGCTGGTCGAACAGGATGAGCTGGGTGCCGATGAAGCGATACTCCATCTCCTCGGGGAGCTCCGGCAGGGCCCTGAGCACGTCCGGCGGCATGCTCGTGAGCGGCACCCCATCCGGATAACGCTGGTTGGCCGTCAAGGGTATGAACTTGACGTTGTCATCCATGATCGAACTGCGGAGCTGCCAGCCTTCCGGTCCTGAAAACACGCGGGCCATGAGACGCTGGACGAACGCGGTCATCTCCGGCGTGAAGATGTCGCCACGCTTGGCGCCCGCTCTGGCGGCGAGAATTTGCGCGGCCATGGAGCGCTGCGTCTGGTCGATTTGCTTCGGCGTCGCTTCCTCCGGCAGCTTCGGCGCGGCTCGCTCGGCCACCAGGTGGATGGCGACATACGCGTTCACGCGCGTCATGAAGTCCGCGATTGCCTGGGCGTCGGCATTCGATGGTTGCTGTGCTTGACGCCCCGCGGCCACCGGCAGGACCGCCAGCCCGCCCATGACCAGCGTCATCGCGATCACACTCACTGGACGCCGCCACGTGTGCGACATATGAACCCCCTTGGCCGCGGAACTCATGCGTGAGCCTTTGACCGGGAGTTCTCAATGCAGAACTCGCGCCGTTGAGCCCTCTACGGACGAGCTCGAGGTGGACAATTACGATGAAGGGTTCAGGCGGACCCGTCCGGAGGCACGCTGTCCCGCTCAGCCGCTTCGCGCTCTTCCTGTTCCCACCGCCGCCTGATCGCCGCGCCGTGCCGGCGGCGGCGCCACACCGCCAGGGCCGCCACGCCGATCATCAGCAGCCAGAACGCATCGCCCGACGTGAAGAGCGGCACCCACACCGTCCACACGCGCTGGCGATCCCAGAACCCATCCTCAATCGCCCCAAGCGGCCGCCCGGCGATGCTCACCACGGCGTCGTTGAACGGCACGTCGTCGCCGACCAGGCGGAGGATGCCCGCGGGCGCGGCGCCGCCGTGCTCGCGAATGATGTCGCGGACCACGGCGGCAGACAGCGAGTAGGCGCGCGACTGCGCGGTCTGGCCGCCGTTGAACAGGCCGTCGATCTCGCGCACGGTGAGTCGCGGGCCCGCGAGCAACTCCCACGCGAGTCGCGATCGATCCTCGAGTCCCCACGGGCGCTCGACCGCGACCGCCAGCCCTTCGTGGAACCAGCGCGGCACCGGCCGCCCGCCGGCGGCGCGGCCGATCAGGACGTGCGCAACTTCGTGGCGCAGCACATCCTCGAGCGTGTCGTGCGGATACACCGGCGACCGCGACGGAAACAAGACGATGAGCCCGGCGTTGCTGAGGGCGTAGCCGGCCGTCCACGCGGTGGCCTCGCGCGCCGCCTCGCTGTCTTCGCCGGCGAGCACCACCTGGATGGGCGGGCCCGCGTCATCAAGGCCGACCGTGCGAACGATGCCGGCCAGCGGGAGCCGATCGAACGACTCCAGCCGGCTGCGGGCGGCGGCGAGGTCCGGCGGCGCCAGGATCACCAACGCCGGCGGCGCCTGCGCGGCGGCGTTCGCCGCGGCGGAGGCGATCAGAAGCAGGGCAACACGCAGGCGCGCGATCAAGCGGGTGTCTGACCCCGTCGCGCCTTGAAGAATTCCTGGATCATCTCGCGGCACTCAACCTCGAGCACGCCGCCGACCGCCTCGAGCCGGTGATTGAGGCCCGCCAGTTGGTGGGCGCTGATCATCGATACGATGGCACCGGACTTGGGCTCGGTGGCCCCGTAGACCACGGTGCCGACGCGCGCGTGGACCATGGCGCCCACGCACATCAGGCACGGCTCGACCGTCACGTAAAGGGTGGCGCCCGTCAGGCGATAGTTGCCGACGCGGGCCGCCGCCGCGCGCAGCGCGACGACCTCGGCATGGGCCGTGGGGTCGGTGGAGGTAATGGGTTGGTTGTAGCCGGCGCCGGCCACCGCGCCGTCAAGAACGACGACGGCGCCGATCGGGACTTCGTTGAGGTCTCGCGCGACCGCAGCCTGGTCGAGCGCGAGGCGCATGAAGCCAGCATGGTCCATGCGCTCAATTAAACAAGAGATCAGGAGATCAGGAGAAAACTATTCGAAAACCATTCTCCTAATCTCCCTGCCTCTTGCGACAGCGGAAGAACTACCGCACCGTCGGGAAGCCGTGCGCGGCGGTCTCGCCGGCGAACTGGAACTCCACGAACTTCTTGTAGCCATCACCCGTGCTGTGGAGCAACACGGTGTTGTCCGTGCTCGCCTCGCGCTCGAGGTGCGTGCAGTGGAACGCCACCACCGGGTTCTTCAGGTCGTTGTAGGCGTAGATGTGCGTGCAGGGTTCGCCGCGCGCCATGCGGTCGTTGTCGTGCTCGATCACATACCGCCCCTGCAGGATCTGGTCTCCCACCTTGGTCGCCTGCATGAACCATACGACGGTCGCCTGCCGGGCCGGCGTGGCCGCCACTGGCGCCGCTGCCGGTTGCTGCATGGCAAAGAAGATGTCCACGGCATTGGCCTCGGTCTTGGCCAACTGGTTCGCGCAACACGGCATGTCGCAACCGGCGTGGTCTGCCGCCTTCTCGCAACACGCTGCCTTCTCTCCGCAACAACCGGCGTCGGCGGCCAGAACGACCGGCGATGCCATCAACAACCCGGCGAGTCCGATGAATGCGAGCAATCTTGAGTGCATAAGCCCTCCGCTTTGGGGGACTCATAAGCGAGACGCGTGCCGCGACCGGACGCAAGAAAACAGGCCGATTTCCGCGGATCCGCCCGCGAGCGTGGGGGAAGAATCCCGGGGCCCGCGGGAAAAACCCGCAGGGCGATGGACTCTTGACGGGCGCGGCCGGCCCCTTCACCATTGCGATCCCAATACCCTATGCACATCGCCGCGGCTGCCACGGCGTCGTTCGTCCCCCCCCCACCGCGGGCCTGCCGCGTGGCGGTGTGGCTGACCCTTGCACTCGCCCTGGCCGCGCCGGCTCGCCTCTCGGCCCAGACGTTTGAGGCGCCCCCCCAACAGGATCAGGATCAGGATCAGGATCAGGACCAGGACCCGGCGCCCGCCGCGCTCAGCAGCCTCGTCGTACGCGCCTTCGGTTCCGTGCATTGGGGCCGCACCGACGAGCCGGCCAAGGCGAATGCGTTCTCGCTCGGCCAGCTCGATTTCTTCGTGACCTCCACGCTCAGCGATCGCTTCAGCGTGCTCACCGAGATCGTGCTGGAGGGCAGTATCAACACGCAGGTCATCACCGACCTCGAACGGCTCCAGCTCACCTATCGCCACAACGATTACCTGATCGTGTCGGCCGGCCGGTATCACACCGGCATCGGCTTCTATAACACCGCCTTCCATCACGGCTCGTTCTTCGAGACCCCGATCGGCCGGCCGCGGGTCTTCGCCTTTGAGGACGAGGGCGGCGTGCTCCCGGTCCACGAAGTCGGCGTCACCGTTCGCGGCCTCGTGCCCAAGTCGAAATCCTCACTGAATTACCTGGTCGAGGTCGGGAACGGCCGCCGGTGGGACGAGGACTATGGGGCCGACCCCGCGGCGCAGCACGACCCCAACCCCGAGAAGTCCACCAACGTCGCGCTGTCGTACCGGCCGGACCGCTGGCGCGGGCTGGAGGCCGGCGCCTCCTTTTACCGGGACACCATTACCGACGCCTCCCTCCAGGAGGTCGCGCACCGCATCTTCGCGACCTACGCCACCTACCGGACGGCTTCGGTCGAGGTGCTCGCGGAATGGCTGGTGTTGCACCACCGCGCCGGCGGCACCGGGCATCGCAACGACGGCGGCTACGTGCAGGCCTCGAAGGCGTGGGGGAATTGGCGGCCTTATTACCGGTACGATCGCCTCGACGTGGACGCGGCGACGCCGGTGATTGGCGCCACCGAATCGTCTGCCGCGCACGTCGTCGGGCTGCGCGTCGATCCGTCGGAATGGGTGGGCCTGAAAGCGCAGTACGAACGCGCCAGGCGCGGCGCCCGGCACGACGTCAATGGCCTCGGCGTCCAACTGGTGTTCGTCTTCTAGCGGACCATTGTGGTGATCAAACCCCTCCTCGCCGCCCTCGTCTTGCTGGCGGTGATCCCACAGGCGGGACCGCCGCCGGCCCAGCGGCCGGAGCCTCCCACCGGCGCCATCGCGCTGGTCGTGCACCTGTCCAATCCCGTGAACAACCTGTCGATCTCCGACCTGCGGCGCATTTTCATGATGGAAACCCAGAACTGGCCACACGGCCGCAAGATCACGGTGGTGCTCGGCGAAAAGGGTCAGCCGGGGCGGGCTGAAGTCATCCGGCGGATCTGCGGCATTTCCGAGGCGGAGTACGATCGGCACATCCTGCTCCAGACATTTCGTGGAGCCATCGGCCTGGGACCGCGGACCATCCGCGACACCGCGGCGATGCTGCGGTTCATCTTCAACGCGCCCGGCTCGATCGGCTACGCCCCGTCCGACCAGGTGAACAACAACTCGACCAAGGTCCTCCGGATCGAGGGCCTGGCGCCCTCCGATCTCCGGTATCCGTTACGCCTGCGCGGCGCGGGCGCCAGCCGCCCGCCGCCGGTCGAATAATGCGCAACCTGATGTCGCGCATTCGGCACCAGGAGCTCGGCCTGCTGGCCGGGGTCGCCATCACGGTGCTCGCCTTCGGCGTCATCGTCGCGCGCGATCTCCGCCAGTCCGCCGATGATGCCAGCCACCTGCACGACCGGCTGTCGAGTGGCCTCAACCTGATCAACGACCTCCAGTTCCAGATGCAGGAGGTCCGCCGCATCCTGCTCTACGCCCTTCATACCTCCGACGCCAACCGCCAGTTGGACTACGCCGAGCAGTCGCGGGCCGCCGATGCCCGCGTCCGCGCGTTGCTGAACGACCGCGCCAGGCTCGGTGACCAGCCGCCTGTCCTGCAGGTCGTCGCCACCGTCGACAGCGCCTGGATGCGCTACCTGGTGGTCCGCGACGAGGTGATCGGCCTGATCCTGGAAGGGAGTTACGGCGAGGGCGTGGCGCTCGACGAGCAGGAAGGGCTGGCGCGCTTCAACGACGTGCGCCAGGCCATCGGCGGGCTGAAGGCCAGCTTCGCATCCGATGCCGAGGCGCAGGTGCTGGCCGCCAAGGCGCGGGCGCGGGCGTCGGTGATCCGCGTGATCATCCTGGTGTCGAGCGCGCTGCTTGGGGCCGCGGTCGGCCTCTATCTCGTCAACCGCCGCGCCGCCCTCGAGTCGCGGCTGCACAGCGAGGCTCACAAGGGCAGCATCCTGCAGGCCGTCCCCGATCCCATCATCAGCACCGACGCCGCCGGCCGCATCATGGAGGTCAACGACGCCGCCGAGCGCGTGTTCGGCTTCAGCCGCCACGACGCCCTGGGCCTCCATCTGGAGACGGTGGTGCTCCCGCCGAGCCGGCGCGGCGAACTGGCGGCGGTCCTGGCGCGGCCGTTCGTGAGCCGGCGCACGGTGGCGCGGTTCGAGACCTACGGCGTGCGCGCCGGCGGCACCGAGTTCCCGGTCGAGATCGCCGCGGTGTCGCACACCGCGGACAACGCGCGCATCTGGACCATCCACATTTCGGACCTTACCGCGCGCTACCGATCCGAACAGGAACTGCGCGCCGCCAAGGAAGTGGCCGAGGTCTCCGCGCGCGCGGAAAGCGACTTCCTGACGACCATGAGCCACGAGCTTCGCACGCCCCTGACCGGCGTGACCGGAATTGCCCACCTGCTCCAGAACTCGCCCTCGCCCGCCTCGCAGCGCGACCTCGTGCACATGCTGCGCAGCAGCGCGACCGCGCTGCTGGGGCTGGTCAGCGATGTGCTGGACTACTCGCGGATCGAGCGCGGGCTCATGGATCTGTCGCCGGTGGACTTCCGTATTCGCGATTGCATCGAGGATGCAATCGACCCGGTCGCCCAGGCGGCGGCCCGGAAGGGCCTGGAGATCGGATACCTGATCGACGAGAGCGCGACGGCGGCGGTGAGGGCCGACGAAGACCGCGTCCGGCAGGTGCTGCTCAACCTCCTGTCGAACGCGGTGAAGTTCACCGAGGCCGGCGAAGTGGTGGTGCAGGCGAGCGCGAGACAATTGGCCAAAGGGTCGCGGGCGATCAGCATCAGCGTGCGAGACACCGGCCCTGGCATTCCGGAGCACCTGCACGCGAAGCTCTTCCAGCGCTTCAGCCAGATTACGCGCCAGCACGGCGGGACCGGGCTCGGCCTGGCCATCTCGAAGCGGCTGAGCGAACTGCTCGGCGGATCCCTGAACGTCACGAGCCTCGAGGGTAAAGGCACCACCTTCCAGTTCGACTTCCGGGCCGCTCCGGCGCCCGGCACCTCGCCCGACGCCTTCCAGGGATCATTGCCAGGAACAAGGGTCCTGCTGGCAACCGGCCCCGGCATCATCGGGCAGCAGGTGCGGGCGCTGTTGGCGAGCTGGGGAGTCGAGGTCGCCGGCGTCCTGGGTCCTCATTCGCCCGCAACCAAACCGCCGCACGGGATCGACGCCGTGATCGTGGATGCCGATGGCGAGCAGTGCTGTGCACTGGCGCGGCAGTGCCTGTCGGCGTGGAGCATGGAGAGGGTGCCGTGTGTCGTCGTCGCGCGTCCGCGAGCCGAGGTAGACGCGGGAACCGCGCATGACTACCGGGTGCGCAAGCCCATCAGCGCGAGCCGGCTGCACGAGGCGCTCGTCTCGGCGATCCACGACATTCGCGGCGGGGCCATGCCCGTGCGGCCGCCGACCGGGATTACACCCTTCCCCGCAGCCTCGCTCGCCATCCTGCTGGCCGAAGACAATGAACCTAACCGGCGGGTGATGCAGCTCATGCTCAACGAACTCGGCCTGACCGCGGACGAAGTCGCCGGAGGCGGCGAAGCGGTTGAACGCGCACTCGCACACCCGTACGACGTCATCCTGATGGATGTGCAAATGCCCGGCCTCGATGGTCTCGAAGCGGCCAGGCGCATCCGGGCTCAGTCATCGGGCAAGCGTCCGCTGATCATCGCGCTGACCGCGAATGTGACGCTCGGGGAGGAAGCACGGTGCCTCCGCGCCGGCATGGATCGCTACCTGTCCAAGCCGATCCGCCTGGAAACGCTCGCCTCGATTTTTCGGCCCCTGGTAGCGACGACGACCCGGACTTAAGCCTGAAATAAGAGACGGCGCCTGGGCCCGACAAAAGCCCGTAAGTTGTTGATTCGAGAACCCGGCAGCCTCTTTCTGCGGTTGATAGCCCACCTCGACAGCTCTAACCTCCAGCATTCGCGAGCAACGCATTTGCTTTTCGCTTTTCCTGGAGGTCCTCAATGCCACGCGTCGCGTCTGCCCCCTTCGCAGGCCTCGCAGTCATTAGTCCCGTTTGCTTCGTCCCGCCACCTGAGCTACCGCGGGCCGTCCCTCCCCTGCCGCTGGTCGCCCTGACCCCGCCGTCGGCCGAGTGGAGCGACGCGCGGCTCGTCCAGGCCTGCCTCGACGGCAACCAGCGCGCCTGGGACCTGCTCATTGCACGGTACAAGAACCTGATCTGGTCGTTTCCGCGCAAGTATGGGGCGCCCGCGCACGAGGCCGCCGACGTGTTCCAGATGGTCTGCATCGACCTGTTCCTGGAGCTGCCCCGCTTGCGTAATCACGAGAGCCTGCGTGCCTGGATCTCGACCGTGGCGACCCGGAGGGCTTACCACTGGAAACGCCGCCACATCATCCGTGCCACGCGGGAAGACGACGGGGCCGACCCGGAGGTGGTCGTCGTGACACAGCCGTCCACGGAGTTCCAGGACGCGGAGCGCGGCCGGCTTGTCCGGCACGCCGTGGCGCAGCTTCCCCAGCGGTACCGCGCCGTCATCGAACTGCTGTTCTTCGAGGAGCCGCCGCTGCCGTATCAGAAGGTGGCGCAACGCCTGGGCGTCGCCCCCGGGTCGGTGTCGTTCCTCAGGGCGCGGGGATTGCGGAAGCTCGAACGGATCCTGAACGAAGCCGACGCCCGTTAAGCCCTTCCCACAATAGAACCGGTCACGACCGGCAAGTGGCGCATCCCGTCATTCGGGATGCGCCATGTGTCTCACTCCCTCATCGCGGGATCGTCACGACCACGGTCTGGCTCCTGGGCGACTCGTTGCCTGATTGATCCACGGCCGTCACCGCGAACCCGTGAGTCCCCGCCTTCAGGTCGCGCATCGTCTTGGTGAGGCCGCGCACCTTGTCGTCAACCTCGTGCCACCGGGCCTTCTTGCCGTTGCCGTAAGTCTCATACTCGTAGACCCGGTAGTACGCCACGCGGACGTTGTCCGTGGCGGGCGTCCACGCCAGCGTCACCCGGTCCCGGTCCTTCTTGCCGCGCCCGGAATCATCCTCGAACGTCGCCGTGACCAGCGGTGCCGTGGGCGCCTGTTGATCCAGGACCCGGACCGAATAGGCGTGCCGGTCGGTCCCTGCGGCGTTGGTGACCCGCACGGCGAAGTTGTGCCGGCCAAGTTGCGCCACGTCCGGCGTCCACGATACGAGTCCCGTGCCCGGATCGATGGTCATGCCTTCCGGCGCGCTTTCGAGCGACCACACCATTGGCAATGACCCGCCGGCGGCGGATTGATACAGGAAGAGTTCCTGGACCGGAATCTCCTCCGGCGGCTGCGGATCCAGGATGGTCGGGCGCACCATCGTGGTGGTGACCGTCACGGTGAAGCCGTCCGTCGCAGTGTTGCCCGCGGCGTCACTTGCCGTGCACGACACCGGCGTCGTGCCGATCGAGAAGGTCGAGCCCGAGGCCGGGGCGCAGGTGACCGGCACCGCACCGTCAACCGCGTCCAGCGCGGTTGCGGTGAAGGCGACGATGGCGCCGTCGGGACCGGCGGCGAGGACGGACAAGTTCGCCGGCAGCGTCAGGACCGGTGGAGCGGTGTCCCTCACCGTCACGGTGAAGGTGTCCGTGGCATCGTTGCCCGCCGCGTCGCTTGCGGCGCACGACACCGGCGTCGTGCCGAACGAGAAGGTCGAACCAGAGGCGGGTGTGCAGACCACCAGCACCAAGCCGTCGATGGCATCCAACGCGGTCGCGCTGAAGGTGGCGATGGCGCCAGCCGCGCTCGTCGCCGTGATCGACATGTTGGCCGGGAGCGTCAGCACCGGGGCGGCCGTATCACTGACCGTCACCGTGAAACTCGCGCTGCCGATGTTGCCGTGGGCGTCGGTCGCCGAGCACGTCACCGTCGTCGTCCCGATCGCAAAGGTGCTGCCGGACGCCGGCGCGCAGCTCACCAGCGCGATCGGACCGTCAATGGCGTCCGCCGCCGTGGCGGTGAAGTCCGCCACCGCGCCCGCGGGGCTGGTCGCCGCCAGGGTCAGGTTTGCCGGCACCGTGACGACCGGGGCCACCGTGTCGCTCACCGTCACCGTGAAACTCGCGCTGCCGATGTTGCCGTGGGCATCCGTCGCCGAGCACGTCACCGTCGTCGTCCCGATCGCAAAGGTGCTGCCGGAGGCGGGGGTGCAGCTCACCAGCGCGATCGGACCATCGATCGCATCCACCGCCGTGGCGGTGAAGTCCGCCACCGCGCCCGCGGGGCTGGTCGCCGCCACGTTGAGGTTGGCCGGCACCGTGACGACCGGGGCCACGGTGTCGCTCACCGTCACCGTGAAGCTGGCGCTGCCGGTGTTGCTGTGCGCATCCGTCGCCGAGCACGTCACCGTCGTCGTGCCGACCGCAAAGGTGCTGCCGGACGCCGGCGCGCAGCTCACCAGCGCGATCGGACCGTCAATCGCGTCCACCGCCGTGGCGGTGAAGTCCACGACCGCGCCCGCGGGGCTGGTCGCCGCCACGTTGAGGTTGGCCGGCACCGTGACGACCGGGGCCACGGTGTCGCTCACCGTCACCGTGAAGCTGGCGCTGCCGATGTTGCCGTGGGCATCCGTCGCGGAGCACGTCACCGAGGTCGTCCCGATCGCAAAGGTGCTGCCGGAGGCCGGCGCGCAGCTCACCAGCGCGATCGGACCGTCAATGGCGTCCGCCGCCGTGGCGATGAAGTCCGCCACCGCGCCCGCGCCGCTCGTCGCCGCCAGGGTCAGGTTCGCCGGCACCGTGACCACCGGCGCCACGGTATCGCTCACCGTCACCGTGAAGCTGGCGCTGCCGATGTTGCCGTGGGCATCCGTCGCGGAGCACGTCACCGAGGTCGTGCCGATCGCAAACGTGCTGCCGGACGCCGGCGCGCAGCTCACGAGCGCAAGGGCACCGTCGATCGCATCCACCGCCGTGGCGGTGAAGTCCGCCACCGCGCCCGCGGGGCTGGTCGCCGCCACATTGAGGTTCGCCGGCACCGTGACCACCGGCGCCACGGTGTCGCTCACCGTCACCGTGAAGCTGGCGCTACCGATGTTGCCGTGCGCATCCGTCGCCGAGCACGTCACCGTCGTCGTGCCGATCGCAAACGTGCTGCCGGACGCCGGCGCGCAGCTGACCAGTGCGAGGGCACCGTCAATGGCGTCCGTCGCCGTGGCGCTGAAGTCGGCCACTGCGCCCGCGGGGCTGGTCGCCGCCACATTGAGGTTCGCCGGCACCGTGACCACCGGGGCCACCGTGTCACTCACCGTCACCGTGAAGCTGGCGCTGCCGGTATTGCCCGCGGCATCGGCTGCCGTGCAGGTCACAGCGGTCGTGCCAATCACAAACGTACTGCCCGACAGCGGCGTGCAGCTGACGAGCGCGATCGCGCCGTCAATCGCGTCGAGCGCCGACGCGCTGAAGGCCGCCACCGCGCCCGCCGCACTGGTCGCCGCCAGGCTCAAGCTTGCCGGCACCGTGACCACCGGCGCAGTGCCGTCAACGACCCACGACACCGACGCGTTGCCGCTGTTGCCGACCGCATCGACCCCGGTCACCGTCAGCAGGTGGGAGCCATCAACGAGATTCGTCCAAAAATACGGGCTCGTGCACGCGCCAGCCGGGCCGCCGTCAAGCGCGCACGTCACCGTCGTCGCATCATCCGTGGTGAACGCGGCCGAACCGCTTCGCTGACTGGTCGGCGTCCCGGGCTGGACGATGGCGATGACCGGTGGCGTGGTATCAGGCGGCGGGTCGATCGTGATGAGCACGAGATCCTCGCCCACCGCGCCGTAGCTGTCGGTGACACGCAGCAACAGCCCCCACGCGCCCTCAGGCAGGATTACCGACAACGTGGCCGTCGGGGCAGGCGGACCAAACGCCACGCCACCCTCGAACCACTGGTACGACAGCGGGTCGTCAACATCCGGGTCGGTGCCCGTGCCCGTCAACGTCACATTGCCTTCGACAGGCAGCAACGTTCGATCGGGGCCCGCATCCGCCCGGGGCCGCCGGTTGACGTTAACCATCACGGGCGGCGACACGCCGACGTTGTTCGCCGCATCGTACGCGTGGGCCACGAGTTGGTAAGTGCCGGCCGGCGCGATGACGACGTCCAGCTGTCCGTTGCCGTTGACGTCCTCACCGGGATCCTGGACGCCGTTCCCATTGGCGTCTTCACCGGTATTCCAGGTGCCGCTGAACGGCGGCGTCGAATCGCTGCCAATCAGCGTCCACGCGCCGCCCTGCGGCTGCGCGTAGAAGTCGACGTTGGTCACAACGTTGAGATCGGTCGCCGTCGCGCTCAGGCCCACTTGCCCGGGCGTCGGTATGGCCAGCCAGCTCTGGTCGGTGGACGCGGTGAGGCTCACCACCGGCGGCGTCGTATCCGGATTGGCGATGGTCACGGCCACACCGGGCGAAGTGGCGGAATTGCCCGCTGTATCGAATGCCTTCGCCGTCAGGGTGTAGCCGTCGTTCGGAACCGGCACGGTGTTCCACGCCACTTGATACGGCGCGTCCGCATCTTCCCCAATCAATCTCGTGACCGGAGACGGACCAACGGTCGTGTAGTGAAACTCGACCCGGGCCACGGCCCCGGCGCCGTCGCTGGCGTCGGCCGTCAATGGCGCCACACCCGTCAAAGGTGGCCCCCCGGCAGTTGGCGACGTGATGGCCACGGTTGGCGGGATCTCGTCGGCCACGCCCGGCACTTGCAGCAGTGCCCATACCTGCGGGTCATCCGGGACGCTGTTCGTGACCGCCAGGTCCAGCCAGTTGTCACGATTCCAGTCGCCGGCGACGGCCTGCCGCGGGTTGGCCGCAGGGCTGACCAGGCCGATCGACGCGATGGTGGGCGTCGCGGCGAACGTGCCGTTGCCAGTACCGGCGAACACGTAGACATCGTCCGGAGCGGTCAAGCCGTCACGGACCACGGCGAAGTCCAGGGCGCCGTCCTTGTTGAAATCGGCGAGCTGGCTGTAGACCGCGCCCGCCGGCATCGCCGCGGTGCCGCTGAGGGTATAGGTCGGGTTGACGCCCACCGCGCCTGCCCCGGTTGCCGCGAAGACACTGGTGCCCGTGGCGCCGGCAATGTCGGTGACCCCGTCGCCGTTCATGTCACCCACGGCAAACGCGAGGATTGCCCCGCCACCGGTCGGCACGTGCGTGCTGAAGTACCGGAACTGGCCCAACCCGTTGAAATTGAGAAACGTGCCGACACCGGTGGCGGCGCGCACGACGACGTCCAGGTCGCCGTCGCGATCGACGTCGCGCACTGTCATGGGGCCGAACACATCAGGCGCCGGATTGCTCGCGCTATAGGCGACGCCAGTGCCGTTGACCGCCTGCACGGGAGGCCCGAAGGTGCCGTCGCCAAAGCCCGGGTAGAACTTCAAGGCGCGGTAACCAGGGTCGCCGACGACCGCCAGGTCCACGAACGTGTCGCCGTTGAAGTCACCCGTCACGACATCCCGGAGCGCCGTCGTCCGCCCGACACCAGGCAAGCAGCTGTGGAACGTAAATCGCGACGCCGCCGTGGTCCCGAGATAGATCAAGGTGCCGGGAATGGGGCCGGGGCCGGCGCAAAGCGGGTTGGAGTCCGCGGTTGTCATGGCGATCTGTGTTACCGCCAGATCGAGCAGACCATCGTTGTTGAAGTGGCCGCTGGCGAACCCGGACCCGAACGGCACGCCCATTGTGGGGGCATCCTTGAGCAACGCCCCCGCGGCGGTACTGTCGAGGAACTGGAGCTGTCGCCCTTCGCCGCCCGTGAGGACCGCAACGTCTGGCCAGCCGTCGCGGTTGAAGTCCGCGCGCTCGATGTCTTTCGGATCCGGTTGGCCCATATCGTTGGGGAGAGCTGGCTCGAACAGCACCGGGGCCGGAGGACCCACGACCTGGCCGCCAAGACCAATGGCCGCCGAGAGCGCGTAGACACACAGCGCGGCCACCGCGCCCCGCGACAGCTGCTTGGCCCTAATTGACGCTCGTTGACGCGCGATTTTTATCATTGGGAAGACCGCCGATTTTGCGGAACACACAACAAACCCAACCGACGGCACGCGACGTCGGCGCGACGCCCCCCGCCCACCGGCCCGAGGGGTGAGCCAGCCGTGCGCGGGAGTGTCCTCTCAGCAGACTAGGGTGGAGCGGCCGGCAAGGCGGTACAGGTGCGCGCACACATTTGCAGGTCCCCTAGGCATTTGGCCGAGCCGGCCCTCCGGACGATTACGGCACTACTGAGAATTCGACTCGCCGCTCGGCCGACTGCTTGTTGCGGTTGTCGGTGACACGCACAATCAACTCGAACTCACCAAACGGAAACGACATGAGCGGCACGGTCATGCCGGCCGTGACCGCCCCGTCCGCCGGAGCGAACGCGGCCCCCACCGTGTCGGCATGCAACCGCTGCGGCTTCATCTTGTTGAAGAATCGCGGGCCTCGTTCGCTCCGCTGGTAGAACACGTATTCCACCGCGACGTCGGGCTTGACACTGTCGTCCGGCGTCCAGTTGTAGATTCTGAATGCCGCGTGCACGCTCCCGCTTTGCGCGAATCGATCGCTCGCCGCCGGCGTCAGCGCCGTCGGCTCGAACTCGAACGGCCGCGTGCCGGATGCCCGCGGCACCGCGGCGACGGCATCGCCCAGCACGACGGGCGTCACCGCCAGCGGTCCCCGCCAGATGTCGGGAACACTCAGCTGGAACTTGTGCAGGGTGACAATGGCGCCGCCACCCCCCGCCTGCCCCACCGCCGCATGGACCTCGTACTGTCCCGGCGGCAAGGTGAACTCACGGACCAGCCGCATCGCCCCGGCCGGCCCCGTACCAATGGCATCACCTGCGACCCTGGGCGGCGTCCCCGGCGCCGTGGCCGGCGCCAGCACGCGCACGCCCGCCACGTACGGCTGCGCCATCGTGCCGCCCAGGACGATTGCGGTGCGGATCGTCTGCTCGGCGCCGCGCATCACATCGGCCTGCACGACAATCGGCAGCGCGGAACTCTCGAGCGTGACCGCGGACGTGGTTACCGCGTACGTTCCCGACGCGGTCGTCGCCGCGCGGTCGAGCAACATGTTGAGCAGGCGGGCCGGATCTGCCGCTGGCGCCTGAGCGGTGGATCGTGGTCCGCCAAGCAGGATTCCGGTCAGCACTGCCGCCAGGGCGACGCGCCGCCGGCGGCCGGTTAGGGCGAGGGGACGAACCATTCTGTGACCTTTCCAAAGTGCCCGCCGGATGCCGGCGGTGCCTTGAGCACGTAGCCGCCGGCGGAGGCGAACCGGCGCTGAGGACCAAACGCAATCGTGGGATACGTCGAACGATGCGGCGACCGCGCCGCCATGTGCTCGATGCGCTCGATAAAGTACTCGCGCGACTCCGTCGCGCGCGGATGTGACAGCGCGTCGTTGACCAGGGACGCCGCAAACAGCGCGTTGGTCGCCACCCCGCGGTCCGCCGGCGCCAGGCCGTTCGCTTTCATCCAAGCCAGCGCGCGGAACGCATGTCGATCGAACTCGCCGGGTAGCACGAATGGGTGAAGCACGAGGGTCCGCGCCGCGATCGACGGGGGCACCACACCGGTGACCTCACCCAGCAGCGTCGACGACACGAACACCGTGCCGACGGCCCCTGGAAGCGCGCCATCGGCCACCGCGCCCAGATCCTTGGGGCCGAGCCACAGCACGACCACGTCAGGCCGGCCCGCGAGCGTTCCCGCCCACCAGTCGCCCGTGAACGCCGTGCCAGCATCGACGCATGCGGAATCAACGGACGGTGAACGCTTCTGCAGGGCCAACGCCGCGGAATGCCCGGTGGTTCCACAGCGCGACACCTGCAGCACGCGCGCCGCCGGCGTCTTCCCCTGCAGTTGGTGCGCGAGAAGCTCCGCCTCGAGCCGTAGCCCCTTCGAGAAGTACAGCGAGTAGAACCCCTCGCCCGACGCCTCCGCCGGCGGCAACGTCAGCTGCGGCAGAATCACCGGCAACCTGACCCGTTCCGCAAACTCATGCACCGGCGTCCAGTCTTCGTCCCCAAGGCCGCTGACCACGGCGAACACGGGCTGCTCTCGGTACAGATCGGACAATTGCGCCGGCCACGCGCCCGGTGGCCCTTGCAACGTCCACGCGTGCAGCACCCAGTTGCGGTACTTGCCGACATGGCGCGCCATGTCCCAAGGGCCGCGTTCGCGCCGGCCCGTCTCGTTGCGCGTATTCGCATTCTTGTGCCGAACGTAGGTCTCGAGAACTTCGAGCATCGACGCGCGCCGGGCAGCACTCACTCCAGGGGTCGTGATGGTGGCCAGGTGCACCGTGTCCGCGGTGACGCCCGCAGGCGGGTCGGCCGCCAGCGATCCCAGGTATGCCGTCAGCGCCGCGCCGGTCTCGCCACTCAGTGCGTATCGGGGCATGGTCGCCGACAGGGTGCGGCCCGCCGGATCCACGCCGTCGCGCACCGCGCGCAGCAGGCTCTGTGCGGTGTAAGCAGGCCTGGTCCCCGGGCCTGTAGTGGTCACGGTCCCCATTTGCGCGCTCCCCCGCGTGAGGGGGGCGAAGAGCGCCGACCCAACCACCGGTGGTGTCGTCACGGGTCCTTCCGACGTGCCAAAGCCGCTGCGGCGGTGGCAATTGACACAGGGCATCTCGCTGCTGCGCACGCGAATGTCCCCCTGCACCACGGCTGTCACCGCGGCGCCTCCCGCGTCCAGGCCGGCACGATAGAAGCGCTCGCCGGCGTCGGTCGATGGCAACTGCCGCGCGGCAGGCAGGGCCAGCATCGCCCAGGCCACTCCGATCGCGACCGCGCCACCTCGCCGCCAGTCGAATGCCGGGCCACGCATGGACACTCCAATCACCTTCGATCCCTCTTGCCGGACCTGGATGGATCAGGAGGGGCCGCGGACCAGCGTCAGCAGCGTCTCGGCACTCGACAGGCCGCTGACCACTTGCCAGGGCGCGGCCCGCCCGCGCCGGAAATATGTCGCCGGCGCGTGATTGGTCTTGTCGCCCCGATAGGCGCTGAATACCCGCTGCGCGGCGGTGATGCTGTCCGGCGAGCCCGTGAAGAACCGCCACGACTCGCCGGCGTGATACCGCTCGGCATAGGCGCGCAGCGTGACCACGGTGTCGACCTCGGGATCGATCGAGATCGACACCAGTCGCACCCGGCCGCGGTCCGCACCGAGCTGGTCATGCAACTGCGCGAAGCCTGCGCTCATGACCGGACAGACCGTCGTGCAGGTCGTGAAGATGAAGTTGAGGAAGACCGGGTCGTCGGTGTCAACAGCCGCGCGCAAGGAGGTCGCGCGATTGGCGCGATCGATCAACGGGATGTCGCCAATGACCGGCGCGGGGGTCATCAACCGCGCCATGGCGGCGGCCGGCGGGGCCGAATGGCCCTCGTGCCCGGTGCGGCTGGCGGGTTGTTGTGCCCGAATCGCGCCGCACCCGAAGATGACGCTCGCCAGGACGAATGCGGCGGGCCTCACGGCGTCGCTCCGCCGCCTGGAACCGAGCCGCTTTCCACGCGGATGCCGCCGACGCTGAACGCGCCAATCGTAACCGTCACCAGGCGCCCCGGCTTGATGAACCGCCCCGGATTCGCAAAGAACATGAAGTAGCTGCGACCGGCGTGCGGAGTGTTCGAGTTGCGCAGCGCGCCCGTTTTGGGCGGCACCGGCACGGCCATCTCCGCGCCCGTCGCTTCGTCGCGCAGCACCGGCTTGGTCTTGCGCTCGAAGAGCGGCTTCGCCTTGCGGGCGTCGACGACCGTGTAACGGAAGTCAAGCATGTAGCCCGCCGCGGTCACCCGCATGGTATCGATCCGAATCCCCCACCGGCGCGCGATGGCATCGCCGTCGGCCACCAGGAGCGGGCCCGCCCGTTCGGCCGGTGGGGCCGTATGGCCCGATCGCCTGGCGGGCCGCCTTCCGCCCTGATGCTCCTGGGCGGAACCGGCCCAAACCGAGGCGCACATGAGCGCCGCAACCAGGCCGGAAACAACCGCGACTTTCGAGAGGAACGGCAGTGCCGTGCGAGACATGTGAATAAGAGGGGTATCTGCGGCAGCCGGTTGATACACCCGAGGCGGTGGGATCGCGGGTAGGCCGGCCCGGAGGACCGGCCTACCCGAACGTATCGTCAGCTACGGCGTAACCGCCGCGAACAGGGAGAACCGCATGGGTTGCAGGCCTGTATTCGGGGCCCCTATCGTCGGGAACGTGGCCGGCCAGGTCCCAAAGAGCTGGGCGGCGTAGGCGCTGGTCCCGGCCGGCGCCGGGTCATACGCCATGTTGTTCTGCGTACTACTGGCGGCATCCGTGTTGTACATCAGCCAGTAGGTCGTGTTCGCAGCCAGGGAAGCACTGATTGAAATCGTGTTCCAGGCGTCTCCGATCAGGGTGCCCGTCGCCGATGACGCCACGAGAGTGCCCGGCTGGCCTGCCGCATCGGTATAGACCGCGACCTGGTAGGTGCCGGCGCCGCCAACCGGCCCGACATATACCGCCATCGCCGTCACCGTCGTGGCATTGGTCGTCGTGACCTGCGACCCGTTCATGTAGTGGAAGTTCGCCTGATCGAACGCCGACCCTTGCGAGGTCAGGCCCAATGTCGATCCACTCGCGACCGCCGCGCCGCCGGCCATCGTAAACCCGTTCCCAAGGGGCAGTGGGTTCCTCTGCGCCGCGAGGGCCGTCTTCTGATCCGCGCCGCGATGCGGCGTGGTGAGCTGCGTGGCCGGCGCGCCGAGGCTCGGCCGCGACTGATGGTCGAGATCGAACAGCAGCGTCGACCGATTGACGTTGACGCCAAGTCCGGTGAGCGGCACGTTGGCGCCGTTCACGCCAGCCGTCACGTGGTAGTTGCCGAAGAGCGTCAGACCCGACGCCGGATTCTGCAGCGTCAGCGGACCGAACATCGGCCGGACGAAGGTGCCGCCCTCGTCGAACGCCAGGGGCACCAGGATCGACGTCTGCTCCGGGCTGACGATGGACGGGTTCCGCCCCCCGTTCACGTAAGACGACACGAAGGCCGGCGCCGCTTGCGTGTTGCCCGTGCCGGGGGACGCGGCCGTGCTCGTCACAACGGTGGCCCGCGACGTCAGTGTTCCGGCCGCGCCAAGCACGCCGAAGTCCCAGCACATGAACCCGAAGGTGTCGATGGTGCACGCGGCCCTGCCGGTGCCTGTCGAGCTGACAATCAGTCCATAGGTGATCGGGGCCGGAGCCGGATCGCCAGGAACCTGCACGCCACCCGACACCGGGCCGAAGTAGAAGGACCGGTTCTGCCGGACGATCGAGTTGAGGATCGTCGGGTTCGAGAACGTCGATCCGTTGAGGGTCCCGTACGAGTTGCCGCGCGAGACGATACCCGCCGGCTGCGGCTCGGAGGTGTCGCCGCCGCCCAGGACGAACGCACCCCCGGCCGTGGCGAAGCTGTCGTTGCGGACGATCGTGTTGTGGATCATCTCCACGAACGATGCGTCGTGCAGCGACACGCCACCGCCGGCGAGCCCGGCGACGTTGTTGGCGATGATGTTGTTATACAGCGCCACGCGCGATCGCGACACGGCGCCCACATCTGGTCCGCCGCCGTTGACACCGTCCAGCGCCACGCCGCCACCGTCACCGCTGGCGATCAGGTTGCCCTGGATCAGGTTGTTGCTGATGCGAACGTTGCCCGAGCCCGGCGTCAACTCGTTCAACCCCGGCGCGCGGCCGCCGATGAAGATGCCGCCGCCCGAACGGCCCAGCCCCTGGTTGAACCCTTCGTTGAAGACGATCGAGTTGCTGTCGATCACGCCGCCGGGGCTGCGCCCGATGTGCGAGACGCCGGCACCCTGCCCAGTCGTGAAGTTCCCGGCGATGAAGTTGTTCGTCACCTGGTAGCCGTTCGCGCCGGTGCCAATCACGATGCCGCCGCCGCCGGCGGCCGCCAGGCCGGCGTTCTGGCCGACCACGTTGTTGTGAATCGTGATGTTCGTGTTGAGGGCGTTATCGTCGGCCAGCGGCGTCACCGCCCCGGGCTGCCCCACCCGGATGCCGCCACCGAGGTCACCCGAGTTGTTGACGATGCGGTTGTTGCCGATGTCCATCGAGCGCGCGTTGCCGTTGACCATGATGCCCGCGGCGTTCATCGCCCCGGTGAGCGTCAGGCCGTCGATGCGCGCGTTCGCGCGCAGGACCGCGCCTTCGTTCTGCAGGCAATACGCTTCGTTCGCCAGCGTGGACGGCGTCGGCTGCAGGCACGCGCCGCTGCCGTTGGTGGTGATTGGCAATGGCCGGCCGAACACCATCACGCCCGCCGCCTCGCCACCGATCGCGGCCGCAAGGCCTTCGGTGCTGAGCGGTGGTGCGCCGAGAATCGTGGTCTGCCCGGGGAGGAGGTAGTCGGTGCCACCCGGACCATTGAACAGGCCGACCACGTATTGCCGCCACGCCTGGAGCTTCTCGGCTGGAGCGACGACCGTGTTGACCACCGTGGACATGGCGCCCCAACCCTGGAGCCGGACCGGCTTCTTCATGACGATCGACTCTTCGTAGCTACCCGGCGGCACCAGCACCAGGTCTCCGGCCGTCGCCGCGTCGATCGTGGCCTGGATGCTCTGATTCGCCGGCTTCACAATCGGCGGCCGGGAGCTGTGCAGCGCGGGCGTCGCCACCGTCAGCGTGATGCCCAGCACGGACCTGCGCACATCGGTGCACGGCAAGACGCCAGTCGCGCAGCGCTCGACGATCAACTGGTCCGTCACTGCCCCACCGGGAATCACCACTCGCAGGGCGGTGATCAACCCGCCTGAGCTTCCACCAGGCGCGACCGTCACATTCGCCGTCGGGATCGTAGTCGCGCCAAGCCCACGGTAATGCGGTTCAACGCCGCGCCAAACGTGTAGTCACGCAGGATCGTCACCGGCTCGGCGCCCTCGAAACCGTCGTAGGCCGGGTTCGGCACCGAGTGCATCCCTCCGGATGTGACCTCAATCGTTCGCGTCCCGGGCAGGAGGTTTGGCGAGCCGGCCGTCGTCCGGTCGACGATGTACGGGCCGATCTGCGCGGCCGAGCTCGTCGCACCGGTCGCCAGGTCGGCGACGTTGGTGACCTTCGCGATGACCGGCGTCCCCGACGGCAGCTCCGCGTCCACCGGGAACTGGCCGACGCCGGTGAAGGCGCCGGTCGGCAGCACCGGCGTGTCCAGATAGGTGGTCGCGCCCGGCATGTAGTTGAACGTGTAGCAGAACTGCGTGTACTGCTTCATGTGATCCGGGTTCGGCACCGTCTCGCCGGCCGCGTTCACCGTGGTTGACGAATTGATGCACGCCGTCAGCATGCTCGGCGACATGCCGCTCGGGATCGGCTGGTTGGCCGTGAACGTGCTCGGCACGAGCACGTTATACACACCATACGCGTCCGTGTAGGTGGACGTGATCTCACGCCCGGTCCAGTCGCGGATCGAGATCGGCAGGAACGGCGGCGCGTACTTCTCGCCGAACGTCGGCGCGTTCGGGTCGAACTCATTCGCCGTGTCGTCCAGGACGAAGCCGATGATGTGCCCGGCGATCGGCGCCTCGGTGAAGAGGAAGAAGTTCGCCCCCGGGTTGTGCCCGTTGCGCAGCGTCACGAGCTTCTGATCGCACAGCGGCCGCTGGTCGCCGGCATACGCCCCGGGAACATCGGGATACAGCGCGAGCTCCGCGGGCACTTCATGCAGCGAGCCGACGCAGAACGGCACGGCCAGCGGCTCGTAGTCAACCCCTGCCTTGGGCGGTGCCGAGCCGGCGCCACCGGCGCCCAGCGGATAGCCACCCAGGTAGAACTCCTGCGGGATGTACTCGTCGCCGAAGTCGACGTTCTTGTCTTCTTCCTTCACGATCTTGTAGCCGCGAGGCGGCACCACCCGCACGACGTACTTGCCGGCGGGGATTGGCACTTCGCGGAACCCCAAGCCGCGCTCGGCAACCGGAGTCAGCCAGTTCGCCGTCAACGAGGCCGGGTTGATCGGCTCGAACTGCGACATGAACGCGTAGCCGCCGTCGAAGACGCCGGGCCGCACCTGATTGAAGTTACGCAGGCCGTCGAAGCAATCCTTGTCGGTGCCGAGGAAGTTGTAGACCGCGCCCTGGCAACCGGTGGGCTGGCTCGCGTCCCAGCTGTCGGTGGTCACCTCGTTGAGCAGCTTCGTCCGCGTCGCGTCCCAGAGCTGCACCGTGACGTCGGCAATGCCGGGCTCCCACACCTCGGCCCCGCCCCAGCGCGGGTCGTTCTCCGCCCGCGTGACGGAGTAGTGCACGATGCCGCTGATGCCGCCGTTGAACTGGTCGCCATCGAACGCACCGAGCTTGCCGTGGTCCGTGTCGCCCAGGCCCGGGAAGTCGTCAAACGGGAAGACGTTCACGTCGGGAGCGACCTCGTCCGGGGACGCGTACGGGGCCTTGCCCCACATCAACACGCTGCTCTGGCCAATGAAGCCCTGGAAGGCCTCGAGGAGCACTGGACCGGTCTCGGTCCGGTACGAGGCGCCGCCGTTTTCCGTCTGCGGCTGGGGCACCAGCACTTGCGGATCGAGATCAGCCCCGATCTGACCGGGCCACGCGCCGTTGATCGGATCGCCGCCTGCGTCCACCACGGCGGTCACGCCGGTCGCCTTGAACCGCGTGAAATCCACCTCGGCGACCAGCCAGCTGAAGAACGGGAACACCTGCTCGAACGGCACGAAGCCGGTTCCGTCCGTCGGCATCGACTGATACATCGTGCCGTCGCGGAACCGGAGGTTGATGGCCTGCTCGGGGATGCCGGCTTCACCGTCGTCGCGGAAACCGTTCCCGTTCGAGTCGGTGAACACGTAGTGATAGAGCCGCGTGTACCACTGCTGAACGGGCACTTCGCCAAGCGCGAGGCTGGTCGTCACGTTGATCACCTTGGTGGCAATGATCAAATTGAGCGCGCTGTCGAAGATCACGAGCTGATAGGTGCCAGGCGCGACGCCCGAAATCGTGAAGATGCCTTCGGGGTCGGTCGGCTGCGCGTAGAGAAGCGTCCCGCCGGTCGCACCGGTGTTGAGCGCGACCCACGGCTGGGTGAAGTTGAAGGTCGCGCCGCTGAACATCTGGAAGTTCGGCGGCCGGGAGTGGTGCAGGTTGGTCACCTGGCCGCTGATGGTGTTGCCGCCGGCGCCAAGCGTGTTGACCCGCTCCGTGAAACCGATGTCGGCGTGCGGTCCGGGCGGCCCGAATTCGGCGAAGTAGGTCGGCTCGTTGGCCTTCACCCACGCGTCGATGACGCGCGTGCCCTCGATGGTGGCCGTCTGCTGCCACGATGTGCCCCCCGGCGACACCACCTTCACCCCGTACTTGCCGGGCGCGAGGTTCTGGATCAGCGCCCAGCCCTCGGCGTCGGACAGCAGGTAGCCGCGCCCGTAAGAGAGGACCTCGGGGGCCGTGCACGTGCCGGCAACCGGGCAGGGTTGATAGGTCGTTCCAATCTGGTTGCCGAACGCGTCCATCAACTGCTGCGCCGCCGACATGCCGTACCGCCCGCCCGCGTCCTCGATCGTGACGGAGAAGCCCTCGAGGGGCTCTTCATTGGTGTCCCACATGCCGTTGAGCGGAGCGTTGTCCCGGAACACGCGGACGCGAATCTGCGCGGTCGGCGTCGGCCCGCTGTTGACCCTGACCGTCACCGCCGACTGCCCAACCGCCACCGAGGCGCCGCCATTGTTGTACGAGCCGACCTTCGGCAACACCGACACGAAGTAGCGCTTCGACGAGTCGACCTTCAGGTCGGCCAGCGTCGTCTCGTCGCCCGACCGCGTCACCGGCATATAGCTCGCGTGGAAGCTCACCGACACCGTGTTCGGATCGAGCACGCCGGGATTCACGTGATAGGTGCGATCCTCCTCCAGCGTCCAGCGGAATGCGCCCACGTTCTCGCCGGCCGGACCGAGGACCGTCAACAACAGCGGCGACAGCAGGTCCGCTCCAGGATCGACGACGGGAAACACACTGACGCCGGCTGCCACCGCCGCCGAGGCCGACGTGCCGCCGTTGTCAGAGACAACGAAGTTGAATGGATCCGGGGAAGGATCGGTGCCCGGATACGTGCCGGTTGCCGCGTAGATAACGTGGCCGTTGGGAATCGCGGTGCCGGTGCCCGGACCGCTCCTGAGGTCGGTGGGCAAAAGTGTAATCAGGGTGCTGTCGAGCGGGTTCACGCGACTGAGCGTGCCGTTCGACGGCAGCGAGGTGAGGTAGACCGTGAGCGCGTCGCCATCGGGGTCACTGCCGCCGAGCGCGATGGGCAGCGACTCCGTGGCCTGGACACCGAGATCCTGGGTCTGGGCCTCGGGGGCGTCGGGAACCGCGCCGACGTTGATAATCACCGTCGCCAGGCTGTTGCCGCTCAGGTTGACCGCGCGATAGGTGAACGAGTCAACGCCGAAGAAATTTGCCGCCGGCGTATAGGTAAAGCTGCCGTCGCTCAGGAACGCGACCGCACCTGCGCCGGCGCTGGTCGCCAACTCGTAACTGGTGGCCCCGGTGTCGTTCGCAACCACGCTGCCACCTATGGCCGTGTCTTCGGCCGTGCCGACGAGGTCGTTGGCCGCGACCGGTGCGCCGCCGGAAGCCGCACCGGTGATGCGCAACTTCGCCAGCATGCCGGCGCCGCCCTGCCCTTCCGCCGACAGGCTGAGCGACCGGTCATACACCGGGTAGTCGCCGCCCACGGCCGGGGTCCACAATGCGTCATGGGTCTTGCCGGCCGCGAGCAGGATGGCCCCTTGCGGACGGGCGAAGGGATACTTGTTGCCGTCTTCGGCCACGATGCTGAACGTGCCGTTGTCGAGCACCGGCACGTGCGTGCGAAGACCGGCATTGAGGAACCGCAGCAGGGTCGGCTGACCGGCCGCGCCGGCCGCAATCGCCGGGGACGCCGCGTTGGCGTAGGAGGTGCCGTTAATCAGGAACAACGTCGGGTTGTAGTTGAACGTGCTGGTCGGTCCGGCAGGCGTGCCGTAGGTGCCGTCGGCCACCGCCTGGTGCAACGCCCGATCGATCTCGCTGTACACCAGCACGGCTTCATTGCTGTAGGGCACGCCGGCGTAGGCGTTGCCGGCCGCCGCGTCCTGCGTGAGCGCGCCGTACAGACCCATCTGAATCTGGACCGCCTGATGCGAGCCGCTTTGATACAGGAATGTGCCGGGCTTCAGGCTGGTGAACACGTAGGGGGCCGAACTGCCCGGTGCCACTTCGGGGACCATCGACACCACGCGACCGCCGGCCACCACCGGCGCACCGGCAAACGCCTGCCCGGGGATCACGAGCGACGTGTTCGTTCCCGGCGGGAGGTCGTTGTGCAGCACGATGGTCAGCGCGTTGCCGACCGGTACCGTGATGCGTGGGCCAGGCGACGACACCTCCTCGCCAGGCAGCAGGTCGCCGGCGGCGTCGGCCAGCCCATAGCCCCACATCGGCACGCTCACCATCGTGCCGTTCGGCAGCGTCACCGTCTTGTTGAACGGCGCGGCGACGACGTGGACCGTAGTCTGCGCCGCGGCGATCGCGGTCGACAATCCAAAGGCCGCAATCGCCAGGAACGCGACTCTCAGGACGGTGGCGGCGGATCCGTGATTCGTTCGCATCATGATGAATCCCTTTGACGACAAATGGACTGTCCAATCGCGCGATGCGGCCCGCCCGCATCACATTTCCCCGCACGTCCAGGCGACGGCCGCCGGCTACGGAATCGGCACGCTGGTCGGTTCCACGACGAGCATCGTCATCATTCCGCCGGGGAAGACGTCGTAGTTCGTGATTTCCTTTTCGGTGTGGGAATGCCACATGTAGGTGTAGCCGGCGTTCGGGTTGAGGCCGCCTTCTCCGGGCGGCAGCAACGCCATCGAACCCAGGAACGCGCCGGCCCAGAATCCGCCGAACGTCAGGCCGAACTGCTCGGGCTGCGTGACCGGAATCTTGATGCCGTGGTCGGGGCAGTACTCGAGCTTGCTCGCGGTCTTTTCGAATCCGGGGCCCGCGGCCGCGAGACCGGCCGCGTTCGCCGTGCACGTGTGCGCGTACAGCGGATCCGTGGGGTCGCCGTAGATGTCCCAGCCCAGGTCCTTGCCGGTCCAGCTGAAGATCGCATCGACCGTCTGGCCGGGCAGCGACTGGATGGTGAACACCTCGTGAGACAGGTCGAGGGCATCGCCCGGCGCGCTCTGCTTGAGGAAGCCGTCAACCGCGATGATGCGGGCGTGATTGCCGTGATGGTGGAACGGGTGCATGTCGCGACCACCGCCGATGACCCGCATCAGGACCCGGTCTCCGGCGTGGGTCCGCGGCAACGCGTTGTAGGGCTGCGTCGGCAGGAGCGCCGTGCCGGCCTCCGCCATCGTGTCGGGCGCGTTGCGGCCGTTGATGAACCAGTAATTCACGAACGGATTCGCCAGCTTCCCGGACGCGTCGACGGCGGCGACGCCCTGCTGCTCCACCATGTCGTGAATCGTCGAGTCGATCTCCGAGAGCAGGAACAAGTACTCCTGGTCAAACGCCGACTGCGTCGTGT
Source organism: Vicinamibacterales bacterium (assembly GCA_041659285.1). Lineage (NCBI taxonomy): Bacteria > Pseudomonadati > Acidobacteriota > Vicinamibacteria > Vicinamibacterales > Vicinamibacterales bacterium. Next base: position 175,812 of record JBAZYO010000011.1, read on the forward strand.
CGTACGCCTGGTTGGCGGCGGCCGGTCGCACGATCAGCGCGCCCATCAGGCCCATCTCGATCTGCAGATCGGGCCGCGACGCGCTGTTGTAGAGGAAGGTGCCGGGCCGCGACGCCGTGAAGGTGTACGTCACCGTGGACCCTTGAACAGCCTCGAGGCCGAGAGGCCCCTGGATGCAGGTGCCGCCGCACGTCGCCGTCACCCCGGACTGCCCGGGGAACGCCAGCGACACCCGCTGCCCGGCATCCAGGCCCGTCGGGTTGGCGACCGTAATCGACACCGCGGCGCCCTGGTTCACGATCAGCGTCGGCCCGGGGTACTGCGCGCGCCCAGGCCCGGCCGAAAAGCCCCAGAACAGAAAATTGCCGCCCTCGGGCGTCGAGATGCGGTCGGCCTTCGCGGTCAGCGTGAACGATGTGCCCGTGACACCCAGCACGTCCGCCTGCGCGCTGGCAGCGGACAGAATCCCGAGAAACGCGAGTACGGCGATCCGGACGCGCGCGACGTGGCTTGTGCGTAACATGTGTCGCTCCTGATATCGCTGATGGTCGGGCGTTGGCGGTTGGCCTGTCGCGCGCGGTCGCCGATCCATGCGCCCGGCCGGCCGGGCGTCGACAACCAACCACTCACGCCCCGTCCACTACTGAATGCGGATCTCCGTCATCATCCCGCCGAAGTCCTGCGTGTCGTTGCTCAGGTAATTGAGGTTCGTCGTGTAGAGCAGGTAGGTCCCGGACAAGCCGGTGGTGTCGAGGATGACATCCACCGATTCGCCGCCGCCGACCGTCACCGAATTCGTCGTGAACGTCAGGTCGGTGCCCGACGGACCACGATGCAGCCGCGCGCTTTGGCCGACCACCTTCATCGGGATGGTCGACGCCAGCGTATAGAAGCGCGTGACGTTCAGGTTCGAGATCCGCAGCAGCACCCGCTGGCCGGCGGTCGCCGTCACCAGGCTGTCGACCGGCTGCGACGCCTTGGGCCCGCGATCGGTGTCGGTGGATAGCGCCACCGGGTTGACCGTGTCTGGGTAACCGCGGCCGTTGAGCATGCCGTAGCGATCGCGCATCGTCGCGAACGGCAGCGGCTGCACGGTCTCGCTGGCGTCGTGGAAGTCCGGATCGAACGAGCCGATCTGGATCGCCTTCTCGACGTCGTAGCGCGTCGAGCCGTCGCCGTCGTTGTAGGCGTACTGCTGCCCGGTCGTGTGGGTGAAGGACCCGAGGGCCGTGCCGCCCGGCAGCGTGTTCTGCCGCGGCTTCACATAGAGGTTACCGAGCATGCCCATCTGCATGTGCTCGGTCGCCTCGACGTGACAGTGATACATGTAGGTCCCGGGCTCCATGATCTTGTAGTAGTAGCTCAGCGACGACCCCATGTTCACGCTGAGCGAGTTTTCCGGCGTGCCATCGAAGATCGGCGCGGCATTCGGAAATCCGTGGAAGTGCACCGAGTGCGGATCCGACAGGTCCGGGCGCATCACCATGCCGACGTTGGTCAGGCTCAAGTAGAAGTGCTGTCCCTCGTTCAGCGTGATCGTGGGCGCCGGGAAGTTGGCCGCCAACGCGCCCACCTCCATCACCTGGCCCGGTGGCACCGCGGTCACGTCGGAGAACCCGAACATGTATTGCGGCCGGCCGTCGGCCATCGTCACGAAGCCGTCGCCACCCGCGAGGTGCATGCACTTGATGTCGGGGATACCGTCCCCATCGGAGTCGGGCCCGGCCGCGTCAGGAACCCCGTCATCATTCGTGTCGACTGACGGCGGACACTGGACGTACACCGCACCGTTGGCACTCCCCTGCGCCGACGCCGGCGTACTGCACAGCAGCACCGCGAACACGCCAATTCCGCCCAGAACAGGTAGACCTGCTCTCCAGTGCATACCGCCTCCTTCGTGCGCAGTTCTCCGAGCACGTCGCACGTCTGCTAATCACGGGTAGGGCGGACGAAGCCCGGCCTCGCCTGCCTGTGTGTGCTGCGTGGCGGCGCGGCGCCCATCCACGAGCAACTCATAAGGGGGTGTGGCCTCGTCAATACGTACGGGGCGGATGCACAAAAGGCGAACAATGCGCCGGCGTCAGAGTTTTGTGCTCGCGGAGGCATTGCACTGATGTATATAGACGACAGGCTGGCGGGTTCCCCGGCGGTATGCTCCCTCCCCCCAACGAAAGGAGCGCTTGTGCGCGTGTTGATCGTGGAAGACAACCCGGCGACGCGGGACACGCTAACGCGTGGGCTCGTCGAGGAGTTGTTTCACGTGGATGCGGTTGCCAGTGGTGCTGCGGCGGAAGCGCGGGTCCAGGAAAGCGCCTTCGACGTCATCGTGCTCGACGTGATCCTCCCGGACCACGACGGCTTCACCGTGTGCCGGCGGCTCCGGGCGCGCGGGGTGGACACCCCCATCCTGCTGCTCACCGGCCGGCACGCGCTCGACGATCGCGTGCGCGGGCTCGATGCCGGCGGCGACGACTATCTCGCCAAGCCCTTCGCGTTTCGCGAGTTGCTGGCCCGCATCCGCGCGCTCACCCGGCGCGGCCGCGCCGCGCACGCCGGTGTCACTTTGGCCCACGGCCCCATCGAACTCGATCAGCGTGATCACGTGGTCCGCCGCCACGGCAAAATCGTCGACCTGACCGCGACCGAGTTCCGCCTCCTCCAATACCTCATGCTCCGGCCCGAGGCGGTGATCAGCCGTGACGAGCTCGCCCGGCACGTGTGGGCCGACAGCATCGATCCGCACTCGAACGTGATCGACGTCTACATCGGCTATCTCCGCAAGAAGCTGGGCGAAGACGGCTTCGGCGTCGTGCGAACCGTCAGGCGTTCCGGGTACAGCCTGACCCGGAATCAGGTGTAGCCGCCATGGGTCGTGCCACCCGGCCAGGCAAGGCGCTCGCCTGGCTGACGCGGGCCCTGAGCCGAGGCACTCAGTCCACGCCGCAGCCGCCGGCGCGCGGCGACACCGCGCCCGACGAATCGCGCCTGACCATGCAGGCGTTCGTGACGTCGCTGATCCACGAACTTCGCACGCCGCTGGCGGCGCTGTCGGGCGAGGTGGAAATCGCGCTGCGGCACGATCGCTCGCCGGCGGTCTACCGGGACACGCTGGCGCGCATCGCCGAGCACGTCATCGAACTGGAAGACATCACCGGCGACCTCGCGCTGCTCGCGGATCCGGACGGCTTTCGCGCGCTGTCGGAGTCGACGGTGGACCTCAGCGCGCTCACCAGCCAGCTGTCGCTGCACTACAAGAGCGACCAGCTGATCGTGCCGATCGCCGCGTCGAGCATTTACGTGTCGGGCCACGAGCTCCTGCTGACGCGGGCCTTCAGGCTCGTGCTCGATCACGCGGTGCGATACCGCGGGCACGGGTCGTCGGTGCGGCTGCAGATCGCGCCGCACGACCACCCGATGGGCGCGGTGCATCTCATGCTCGACGCCACGCCGCCAGGATTCGCGCGCCGCACGTGGTACCACCTGATCGACGATCACGCCGACCCGGAGGTGTTCGAGAGCCCGGGCCTCTTGCGTCTGCGCACCGCATCGAGCATCGTCCGCCTGTCGGGCGGCTCGCTGGCGGTGGACGGCGCCGACGGCGCCGTGTGCGTGCGCATCCAGCTGCGCGAGGCGCCCGCCGACGACACGCCCCGCGTGACCGCGCTTGATTGATATGATGAGCGCGCATCGCAGGCCTCCGGAATTCAGCCGGCACCGGATGCTGCATCCATGTCCCGGAGGATTTTGATGATCGCTCGTCTCTGTCGCGCCGCCGCCCTGTGTCTGTGTTGTCTGATAGCCGGCTCCTCCGCGAGCTGGGCTCAAGAGAGTCACCTCGACACCCCGGGCGAAATCCCCAAGTACGTCAGAGACCCCATCCCCCTCTACACCGCCGCACTCGGCCCCTTCAAGCGGCCCATCTCCACCAAGAACGCGGAAGCGCAGGCCTTCTTCAACCAGGGCTTCCAGATGATGTACGCCTTCGCCCGCCTCGACGCCATCCGCTCGTTCCGCGAGGCGTGGAAGCGCGACCCCGACTGCGCCATCTGTTACTGGGGCGAAGGCTGGGCGTGGGGCTCGTACTTGAACGGACCGATGTCGGCCGACCAGTCGCCCTTCGCCTATGCGGCCACGCAAAAGGCCGTCAGCCTGAAGGACAAGGCCACGCCGGTGGAGCGCGCCTTCATCGAGGCGCTCAACGTCCGCTACGTGAAGGACTTCGACGCCAAGACGCGCAAGGACCAGGACCAGGCCTACGCCGACGCCATGAAGAAGCTGGCGGAGCAGTACCCGAACGACCTCGACGCGGTCACCCTCTACGGCGATGCGCTGTTCCTGCTCGAGCCGCGCCGCGGCACGCGCGACGTCAACGCGCCCAACATCAAGCGCCTGCACGGCGTGCTGGAATCGGTGCTGGCGAAGGATCCGAAGCATCCCGGCGCCTGCCACCTCTACGTGCACGCCACCGAGTCCACCGTCAAGCCGGAGAAGGCGGTGTTCTGCGCCGAGTACCTCGGCAAGACCATCCCGGGCGCCAGCCACATCAACCACATGCCGTCGCACACCTGGAACGAAGTGGGCCGCTGGTCCGATTCGGTGCGCGCCAACCTCGAGGCCTGGCACTCGGACCTGAAGGCCGACCTCGGCGAGGGCTTCGCCATCTATCCCGACCACAACCTTCACATGCTGCTCTACGCCGCGTCGATGGACGGCCAGGGCGCCATCGCCACGCAGGCCGGCAAGGACTACACCAAGCGCACGAGCGACACCATGTACCAGGCGCTGACGCTGATTCGCTTCGGCCGCTTCGACGAAGTCGTGGAGATCACCAGGCGCCCGGAACGCGAAATCCCGGCCGCCGCCTTCGACTTCTCACAGGGCTACGCCAAGCTGAAGTTGGGCGAGCCGGAGTTCGCCAAGGCCTACCTGGCCAAGGTGAAGAAGATCGCCGAGACCTCGAAGCAGGAGTTCCGCAGCCACTCGGCGTCAGCGCTGGTCGGCGTGATGGCCGGCATTCTCGACGGCGAAATTACGCGGATGGGCGGGGACGTGTCCGGCGCGATCGCCAGGTTCGAGGAAGCCGTAAAGCTGGATGACAAGTTGGAGTACGACGAGCCGGAGCCGCTGCCGTTCCCGGCGCGCCACTGGCTGGGCGCGGCCTTGATTGAGGCCAGGCGCCACGCCGACGCCGAGGCCGTGTATCGCGAAGACCTGAAACAGCACCCGCACAACGGCTGGTCGCTGCTCGGCCTGCAGCAGGCGCTGAAGGCGCAGGGCAAGACGGATCCGGCGGTGGACGACGACCTCGCCAGGAGCTGGGCGCGCTCCGACACCTGGACCCGGTCGTCGCGGTTCTAGTGTAGGCCGCCCGCGTTCACCTGCGGCGCGGGCGCGATAATTGCAGCCGAAGCAGGAGGAGATTTCACATGTTCCTCTTGCTTCGGTTGCTCATCAACGCCGGCGCCCTCTGGGCCGCCACTACCCTGGTGGACGGCATCTCGTTTACCGGCAGTACCGGCCGCTTCTTCGTCGTCGCCCTCATCTTCGGCCTGCTGAACGCCCTCGTCCGCCCAATCCTGCTTCTCCTGTCACTTCCGCTCTTGATCCTGACGCTCGGCCTGTTCACGTTCGTGCTGAACGCGTTTGTTCTCATGATGCTGAGCGGATTGTCGGAGAGTCTCGGGCTCGGCTTCCACGTTGCGGGGTTCTTCCCGGCCTTCGTCGGCGCGCTGATTGTCACGATCGTGAGCTTCCTGCTATCGATGTTTCTCGTTGCAGAGACAGAACGCTCGATGAAGAAGTAGCTGTGAGAGAACGCCAGAGCCCTCTCTCGGATGCGGGCTCGTTCGTCGTCGCGTGGGCGCCATTGGTACCCCCAGGCGCCCACGGGCCTCTCTGCCACAATGCGTGAGCGCGCCCACTCGGCCCATCGGAAATCCAGAATCGGCGTAATCTGCGTAATCTGCGGCCAAGACAAGAGTGAAGGAGATCCCAATGATCGACCGCTACACGAAAGTGGTACTGACGCTGATAGCAACGGCGCTGGTGTACCTCTGCGTTGTCCTCACGCCGATCCCCGCCGTGCAGGCGCAGTCTTCTCCGCGGCCGGGCGAGCCTACTGGCCCCGCGCAAGTGGTGATCGTCGGCTGGCGTGGCGCCCCGGGCGACACCGTCCCGGTCACGGTGACGGCGCCGGTCCAGGTCACCGGGCGGGTCATCACCGAAAAGGCCGGCGAGCGCGCCGACCGCGTCGTGCTCGTCGGCTGGGAAGAGGGCGGCACGCGTGACGGCAAACCCGCTGCCCAGGTGCGGTCGATCACTCCTGGAGCGCCGGGGTTCCCGGTGGTGCAGAAATAGGGAATCCTCCGGAGCGGCGAGCGCGCCCTCGGCGGCTGGCGGGCACGTCCTTTGCTCAGCAATTCGGGCGGAGGACGGACAATGCCCACACCAATCCCAGACCCGAAGAGCCCGGCGAGCAAGCCGCATGGCACCACGGACGATCAGATCAAGGAAATGGAAAACGAGGGGCAGGCGGCCTCGAGCCAGGCGACGCCGGAGGACGCCCCCAGCCCGAGGTCGGAGTTCGACAAGACCATGAGCGACCAGGACATCGACACCGCCGGCACCGACGCCGAGAAGCCGTAACCCATGGCAAAGCACGACCCAAATCAGCACCGGCGACACCGCAATCTGGAAGTCCCCGGCGACGTGCGGGCTATCCGATCGAGGATGCCGTCATGAGCGAACGCGTTGTCGTCCGCGACATCGCCAAGCGCATCGGCAGGAAATCGTAGGGTGGAGCGGGGCACGGGATATGCACTGGGATCTGGAGGAGGATCCTATGTTTTCGCGCGCGCTACTTACTCTCTCAGTCGTGGCTCTGGCCACACCCGTGATCTTCGCGTCCGGCGCTGACCAAGCTCAGGCGGCACGCATGCGCTTCGAGGCCATGGATCAGAACCGCGACGGCGTCATCTCGCGCGACGAGTGGCAGGGTTCGGCACGCTCGTTCCAGGTCCACGACTGGAATGGCGACGGGCGGTTGTCTGGCGACGAAATCCGCATAGGCGCCCAGCGCAACAGCGACCTCGAAGGCGCCGACCACAACCCCGGCCGGGCCGAGCGGTTCCTCGCCTGGACGGCGGCGGGCTTCACCAGCCTGGACCACAACCGCGATGGCCGCGTCACGGCCAACGAATGGCACTACGATCTCGAAACGTTCCGCCGCGCGGACCGCAACCGCGACGAGGCGCTCACCCGTAACGAGTTCCTGAACGCCGACGACGCGGAGTGGGACGATGACCGGGGCGACAGCTTCGATGACCTCGACGTGAACAACAACGGGCGCGTGGAGCGCAACGAGTGGCACACGGGTGCCGCGGCCTTCACCTGGCTGGACCGCAACGGCGACGGCGTGTTGAGCCGGTTCGAAGTCGTGGGCACGCAGCCGAGCGCCGACACCTACGATTAGTTCGCCAACCTCGACGTCGATCGCAACGGCAGCCTCGCGCAGAGCGAGTGGCACTGGTCACGTAACAGCTTCACCCAGCGCGACACCAACCGCGACGGCCGGCTTACCCGCCGCGAATTCGACGCCGCCGGTGGCGCACCGCTGACGGCATCAGGCGCGGGTTCGCAAACCGTGCACGTGAACGCGCAGCAGCGCTGGACCGACGCGATGCTGGACGTCCGTGCCGGCGACACGCTGACCTTCGACGCCAGCGGCTCCATCCAGATGAGCGATGACGACAACGACACCGCCACGCCGGCCGGTTCCCGCAGGGGCCGCACGGCGCCCGATGCGCCGGTGCTCAAGCAGCTCGCCGGCGGTCTCATCATGCGGATTGACGACTACGGTCCGATCTTCGTCGGCGCGCGCCGCACGATCACGGCGCCGGTCAGCGGTCGCTTGTATCTGGGCGTGAACGACGATCACCTGCCGGACAACCGCGGCGAGCTCGTGGTCACGGTGGGCGTGCGCGGCCGCACGTCGCGCTAACCAGAACCTGGCGGGAGGAGCGGTGTTTCCCATTTGTCGGGAGACACCGACTTCCTGTCGGGAGGGATCCGACGGGCTGTCGGGAACCCGATCCCCAGCGCAATGTAGTATCCGGCTTTAGCCGGATAACTCTCCTGTGCTAAGCTTGAAAGTCTGTCGCGCCCATAGCTCAGCTGGATAGAGCGTCTGGCTACGAACCAGGAGGTCGCATGTTCGAATCATGCTGGGCGCACCAAGATTTCCTAAGGAAATCCGCAAGTCTGCACTCCTCGCCGATCTCGTCGGCGAGCCTGACTGACAAATGACTGACAATCGGTAGCGGTTCACCGTTGCCTCCGGTTGCCTCTACTCGCCTACTGCCCGGTCTTCCGGCCGGTCTTCATTAGAAGCTGTCGTCTCTAGCCGCAGCTGACGGCGACGTTCCCATACTCCGTTCAGTGCCCTCCTCATTTCTTCGTCCGTGATGTTTAGATACCGCTGCGTCGTCTTGATGTCGGAATGGCCGAGCATCAGCTGAATGACGCGGATGTCGACGCCGTCCGCCAGTAGCCGGCAGGCGCCTTCGTGACGGAGATCGTGCCAATGAAGGTCGATCTCTCTGAGCTTCTCGCGATCGACCCGAACCCCGGGCTTTGCTCGCTTGGTCGGGTGCCCATTGGCGACGAGCAGCAGCGATTCCCATGCGGTCTTGAAGCTGTCCTGGAACTCGCCCTCGGTTGAGCCGAACACAAACGCGGATGGTCCCAATTCCGCTCGGCGTTTCAGGATCGGAGCAAGACGGCCCTTCGGATCGAATGGAATCCGTCGGTTCTCCGAGTCCTTCGCATTCACGCCTCGAATCAGAATCTGATGCTGCGTGCGATCCACGTCGCGGTTCTGCATGCGAAGCATCTCACCCTGCCGGCAACAGGTTTCAAGTGCCGCGATGATCCGATCGTGCATCGCGGGTCCCGTCCACTTGTGTTCGGCCGTGTTCATCGTCAGACACGCGAAGAGCAGTGTCTGCTCCTCGTCGCGGTGAACGCGCCGATCCCTCTTCGTCTCGTCGCGTGCTCTGATGCTCACGCCGAAGCGATGAAACGGACTCGTCGAGAGCAGCGGCGGCTCCTGGAAGCGTCCCCAATTGATCGCCGCTCGCAGAACTCCGAGAGCACGGTTCACGGTCGCGACCTCGTGTCCCTTCCGGAACGCTGCCTTGAACCGGGTGATCTCGGGTGCCTTCTCGAGAGCCGCGACCGGAAGCTCTCCCAGCGATGCTTTCAGCGACTTGATGTGGCCGGCCACCGTGTTCGCGCTCTTGAGACCTTCCGCTTCCACGTAGCCTGTGTAGTACTGGTCGAGGAAGGCCGCCACCGTGAGGACGGTCTCGGTCTGCTGCTTTGGCTTGGTTGGCGGCACACGCGGATCGCGGCCAGCGATGATCTCGCCCAGAAATTTCGGTTCCCAGACGCGTTCCGCCGTCTGCTTTGACGTAATCGGCTCTGTCGCTCCACGCACGAGCGCAAAGTCATCAACAGGCATGCGCCACCGCTTGCCTTGGTGCATTGTGTCGAACCACCACGGATGATCGCATCGCGGGCTTGCGCGACATCCCTTCGGCTTACAGATCTTGCGAACAGACATATTTACTTCTCCTTTCGTTATGACAGTCTCGTCGGTGCTCCTCTCTTGATCCAATCGAGCACGTCGCTCGGGTGAAACCTCCTTCCTCTGACGCCGAATCGCTGTGAGACGAGCAGCCCGCGCAAGTACGCGCGTCGTACCGTCTCCTCGTGACATCCGACATATTGAGCAACTTCGAACGCCGTCATCAACCGATCCGGCAGTGTGGTTGGCTGCGCTGCTCGATGCGCAACTGGATTCGAATCTCCTTCAACATTCTCGGATGCCGCAAAAGTGCTCCGTTTCATGTTCTCCTCCGATCGAACCGCTGGAGTTGAACGAGCCCGGCGCCGCATTGAAGCGCGCGCAAGGCTCGTCGTTCCGCGGCGATCGTTGGCGGCATCCGTCGCAAACGACGCTAGCAATGTGGTCCGCGCAGACAAGTTCGCTCTGATCGCGAACGCGTCGAGGCGGTGAAGGTTAGGTGCGGTGCGCTAGGCCTTGAGGCGAGAGCGATAAAGCGCTCCGCGTCGGATGACCGAGGCGGAGGAGGGTTGCCAGTTGTGACAACTGGCGAGCGATGCGTGCAGGATACGCCGACTCGAATCGATGGTCAACCTCATCAATCCAAAGAGCCGTTCCCTTGATTTCCCCGCTCTGCCACAGTGGGCGCTGGACCGCAGTGTTGGGGTCTAAAATGCCTGGATGACCAATGAAGAAGATGTCGACCGCGAAGCGAAAGACCACGATGATGCCCTTCTGAAGGAGATGCTTGATCGAAAGCCATCGCCTTTCACGGAGTTATTCACCGCCACGCCTGACGGCCCAAATGCACAGCTCAATCCATCCCTAATCTCGCAATCAGGTCACCTCGACGATTATTTTCGCGTTGCTCGCGAGATTGCGGAGGGATTGCCTGACGACGTTCCCGCCATCGAGATGCGACTCTTTCCACTGCTGCTTAACTACCGACACGCAGTCGAGCTCGCGTTAAAGTACGCATTGGTGAATCTCGTCCGACGCATTCGAACGGACGACGCGACCTATCAGTATCAAATCCCAACTCACCACAAACTAGGTCCGCTACTCGACGAGGTTCTCCGCCTCCATGCGCTCGCGCACCCGATGCTCGAGAAGAGCACGGGTGCTGTCGACCCACCATCGACACAAGCACAGGGCTTTATTCGAGAGCTAGACGTTCTGGATCCATCTGGGATGGCGTTTCGATACGTGCACGATAAGCCCAAAGGGACCAATCCTCCGGCTCGCCTGATCGGCAAGGTAACCGACATCGGCGTCGAAGCGCTGATTGCGGGAATGACTCATATCGAAAAGGAGCTGCTCTGGTATATCTCAATGATCGAGAACAGCACAGATTTGTGGGAACAATGGACCGCCGACATGATGGCTGACCTAGGTTGGTAGTATCTGTCTTTCGAGTCTAGACGTTTTTTACGCCCCAAGGACCGGACCTAAAGAACAGCCGCTGCGGTTCGCCAGCACCTCTAAGTAGAGCATCGCAGAGACAGAATGAATGGAGATCTGAAAAATACTCCACGATGTAGTCGTATTCGGCTACGGTCTTTGACACGTCCAGCTCAACACCTAAAACCTTGAGGATGTCCATCATGCAGTCGGCGATATTTGCAACGGACTGGTTATAGATCAACTCAAACGTCGAAGAAGGCACATTGAGAACACCCGCCACGCCCGTGTGCGAGGCGAAGTTTCGCATGTCGTACCCGTGAGCGACCTTGAGCTGTGCTTCTGGACCAACTGCTTTGGCGCGCTCCTTGAGCTTCATTCCGCTCCAATGGTCCGGCGGCTTACCCCACAACTTCTGTGTCTGCGCGTCAATGCGGGCGCCCTCCTTTGCGATGAATCCTCGGTGCGGCAATGCTGCCGAGGGCGACTCGTCTAGTTCGGGATACTCCAGAAAGAAGCGGTCGGTCCTCTTGGCGCTCAAGAGCTTCTGATACTCACCAAATGCGAACAAACGCTGTGGGCCGTCGGCAATGACGTTCTGATGGAGCAGCCTTATGTCTAGCCAAAGCTCGATGACGGAACGTTCGGCAGACGTGACTGTCTGCTGGTACACGAGCGAGTTCAAACGAGGCACCACCCTCCCGTGCCCAATCGCCCGGTCAGATAGCGTGGCGACCGCCAGCTGTCGAAGGGGCCAAGAGTCGCGATGGTGAACAAAAGGGTGAACGATATCCACCCAGAAGGCCTCAATCGCATTGAGCTGTGACATGTACGCGCCTGTCAACACCGGCGGCGTAAGCTCTAGCTTCGCGGCCCGCACCATGTCGTCAGCCGTCAGGTGATTCTCAAACAACATGGTTAATACAGATCCTCGGTTGGCGATGGTAACCTAGCAGCCCCACGGCTTGTTCGTTCAGCCGCAGGACCATGCTATGTGCGCCCCTTCTGTCGTGGCCGACGATTGGATCAGTAAAGGTTGCCACATCAAAGTGAATGGAATCGAGCTGGCGGTCCGTCCGGACCATCTCGGTGGTGTTGTTTTTGGCAGCGTCTTCTCAGCCCTACCCCAGTTAGCGGTCGAAGAGGCCATTCGAATGGCGCTGCGCGACTGCCTTACAGACGCCAGAGTCAGACATGCTTGGATAAAGCGAATAGATGGCGCTATGGTTCATCTGTACTCGCATTCGGGAGTTCTACGGGAAATCGCCCTTGGTCGATTAGCAGAACTACATTTTTTGAGGATCGCGCTCGCGCGAATCAAGGACTAGATGACCGCATCTCTTGATCGATTTCTTCGTACAGGGCAGCTCGGCCCGCTGACTCTCGGGATGAAACCCAGTGAGGCACAAACGCTCCTTGGTGAGCCAAGTGTCCAATCCCAGAAGCTCAATCCACTGCTGCTTGGCTACGGGCCACTTGAACTGACGTTTGTGGGGAAGAAACGTCAGTCACCGCAACTAGTGCAAATCAAGCTTTCATTCTCATCGAGCGCTGAAGGCCTGCCAGACGCTGTGGATGTAGACCAGTGGATACTCAACGCCAACAGCACTATCCGCGACTTCAACCATCTCTTGGATCGGAGCGGAATTGAGCCGGCAGTCACCTATCCTGGCCACGAAATTCACCTCCATTCAGGAGTAAAGGCAATCTTCTACTTGGACCGTCTCAAGGAACTGTCTGTTTCTCGACGCGACACGGATAGAAATACGCCACCAACACTCTCCGACAGTCGTGAGCCTTCACTTCGTCATATTCAAGATCTGCTACTGGAAGCAGAGACAGCGGTCAATGCTGGCCTGACGTCCGCCGGCTTCGTTCTCGCGTGGGCGGCACTTGAGGCCGCCATGCGGCGAACGGCACTCTCCGCAGGGCTTGAGAGTCAGATCGGAGTTCAGCCCTCAGCGCTCATGCGGGCCCTTTATGGCGTCGGCCGGCTGAATTCCGAGGACATCGCTCTAGTGGAAGGTGCCCGACAAGCCCGGACAGTTATTGTCCACGGCCTCGCACCAACCCCGATCGATTCAACGCTCGTCGGAGCGATAGTCAAAGTCGCCCAACGTCTCCTCCGTTCATCAGACGCAGCTTAACCAACGAGCTGACGTACTGCGTACGAGCAAGCCGGTTTGATGCCTGTCCCGAACTTCACCGAGGGGTTGTCGCCCGCAGACCCGAACGCCATCATCTGGCGCTTCATGGAACTATGGAAGTTCAGAGACTTAGTCGAGGCTGGGCGCCTGTACTTCCGCCGGGCGGACGGGTTGAACGACGACCACGAAGGGATGCCTCCGAAACAATGGATGTGCACGGCGCTTGACTACAACAGATACGATCTTCGGGACATCGCAAAACTAGATCATGACCTGGGTTCGCTGGCGCAGTTCAGGCAGTCGTATTACTTGAACTGCTGGCATCTCTTTGATGAAGAACGGGCCGCAATGTGGGCGAAGTTCGGGCACGACGGAGTGGCCATCGTGTCCACCTACGCGCTTCTCGGCGCAGTTCTGGAGCCGCTCGCCAACGACAGGCCACACCTCGGTTTGGTCCGCTACGGTTGGGAACACGGAACGCGCTACAACACCCAGCGGTTTATCACGACCAAACGATTGGACTTCGCAACGGAGCGAGAAGTCCGCGCGGCTCTTTGGCTGCTCAATACCGGCGACGGGATGAATCGGCACTTTGACTTGAACAACAAGCCGCATCGGCTTCCTATTTACGAGCCGCCTGCGAGCCTGCCGGTGGGCATCTTTAGACCTGTCGATCTAGCCGCACTAGTCACTGAGGTGGTAGTCACACCGAATGCGAAGCCTGAAATGCTCGGCGAGATTCAGTCGCTGGTGCGCAAGGCGGAGCTCTCTGTTACTGTTCGGCCGTCGTCTCTGACGGCCTTCGCGCAGTTTCTTCCGACTGCAGACGAATTGCGGCGCTATCAGTAGCCCCTCAGTCCTTAATTGCGTCCGAAGTCTAATCAAGTTCGGTGTCACACCGCTCTGCGATAGGCGCAGCAGACCGCCGCAATGGAGCTTGCTAGCGGCTCAAGATACACGCTTCTTGCCACCTGGGAGTGCATATGCGTTCAGAACACGGCACGATTGAAGGCGATCTGCGACTACCAGAGAGCTTGCAGCTACATGGTTTCGTCACCGGCGCAGTCACCGTGCCCGGTAATACGACATTGGTCCTGCACGGGCTCGTAGGCAAGCACTTGGTCGTGGAGCGAGGAGGCGAAGCGATCATCCACGGCATGGTGAACGGTGATGTATCGAACGATGGCGGTGTAGTTAGCGTCTACGGAATGATCAACGGCGCTGTTCACAACCAGTCGGGCACGACAGTGCTCTATCCGAAAGCCGTAGTGAAGGGCGCGGTGGTTGGCAACGTCACGAGGCTGGAAGGATGAGTGTCTGTAGTCTGCACACCGAACCCGATTGAATGGCCGACGGCAGTGACTCGAAGAGCAGCAAGGTACTTTACTCCTTGAGCGACGGGGCAGAACCGGCTGTCCACGAAGTCACTTGTCGGGCTCTTCAGGAAACTCCACTAGCTTGGCCGCAGGTGGCGACTTGTCCGAGAGCCGGACCTTAGCATTTTCCCAGAACCTAGTATTAGGGTGCGTGTCTGTGGCCTCACGCCAATCCGAGCCAGGGTCGGAGCCGATCCAACACCCGCCGGCCAAGCTCAAGCACCGGTATTCTCTGCCCGTCCGCAAGAACCGCGAATTCCTCATGACCCGAAAAGGCAAGGTCCGCATGCGTATCGAACGAACGCCCCGATGCGTCCGCAGCAGTGCGGCCAGTCAGCTGAAGGTGTTTCCCGCTATTGCAAGCCAAGCGACACAACTCGAAGTCCGTGTCGCCATCCAGGACACCTAGGTCAAGCCCGGCAACCTTCGCGTAATCCCTCAGGTGGTAAATACTGACAAAGAAATTGTACGCATGGTCGACCGATGGCTCGTTCTCAAAGCGCTGAAGCTCACGGTCTGCCTTTCGCCACATGTCCTGAGGTGATTTCAAATCCAACAATTGGCTTGGCATCGTCCCATTCCTCGTTTCATCGGCCACGACCGCTCCTCAGCGGGCGGTTGGCCATACTACGTCGTCGTCGCCGATTTGATTACGTCTTGGCTTGGGCGAACACCAGTGCTCGTCGATTGCGACTCACCACATGCCGCTGCGCGCAACCGCCTCGGACAGACTCTTCGCGTGTTCGGCGAACTTCTCCGGGGATCCACCGCAAAGCCCCGCAGCGACTGGGGGCCACGCCTTCCCCGCGCCTGCCGCCTCCTCGATGATCTGCGGCAACGGACTCGAGCCACTGCGCGCCTTCCATGCGAAACGCCCTAGCGGTCCCCACCCCCTGCCGCTCTGATAAGAGAATTCCACGGAGTACAGGATTTCGAATGTGTCGAATACCCCGTCGTACGCGGAGCCGAGACAGAGCGCCTGGTCGAGCAAGGGCATGAGCCTCTGGTAAAGATACTCGCTGAACGGAACGTGGTGTCGCTCATGTCCGGGCAATAGCTTGAAATGCTGCCTGCGGTCACCAATTCCTCTCGTCGCGGCTTCAACGAGTCGCATTTCGCCGCGAGAGGTGCCCACTCGTGCGTGCATTAGTGCCACCAGTGACGCATAGGATTCGGCCGCCACGGCGGCAATTCCCCCCGCATACGACAACGCCAGCGAGGGATACCACTGCAATGCGAGGAATCCGGTGTTGCCGCCGCCTTCGCCGGCGCCATCAGAGAGGCGCTTCGGCGCTAACGTGAGCGACTGGAGTGTAGCAGGCGAGCCCCAGCGGCCCATCAGCGCCTCCGAGTGGTACATGTCGGCGAGCAACTCATCGAGCCACGCTACCCGCCGCCTGAACTCATCGTCCGACCAGGAACTCGAGGCAGAAAACTGCGGATCTTTCAGGGCAGCGGACAGACGACGTGTCTCTCCGGCGATGCAATCAAACAACCGCAGCCGCCAGCGGTCATCAACGACATACCGCTTTGTGCTATCGACAAGGTTCATGCTTCAACCTTTCAGAGTCGAACGTCTCCCTCCACGAGCCTTTCGCTCGCGCGCGCATTCGAGTACCGCCGAGGCGGTTGCCATCCGACAACAAGCCGCCGGATACCCCGCACGGCTGTACCCAGCTTGAACTGGCTGATCCGCGTCGCGCGCCCACTTCCGACCAGGGCGTCGACCAGCATCAGTTCCGCCAACGGCCTGGTGATCTCGTCGGACACGCGTGCCGCGCGAAGGGCGGCAAATGGGTCCGCGATCTCGCCAATAAAGCCGAGGTGTTGACCCGCCAACGGATGACGCGTACCGAACAGGGCCGTTCTGAGTCCCGCCTCGGTCAATTCGTCCGCAGTGTGGCCGGACACGGACACTTCCAGCATTGGATCGTGCCCGCCTTCACGCCCTTCGAGTTGCAGTCGCACAATCCTCGATCGTGACGACGTCGTTGTCGTGTCCACAGAACTAACGCGTACCAAGCGGCTACGCCCAGACCATGTGAAGCGGCCCTCGCCTCCCCGATTGATATTCCCGCTCCGCATGGCTTCAAGAGCATGCGCAACATCGTCGCTTCGCACTCTGGCGACAACACGCAATCGGTTGCCATCATCGCCCACTTCCGTTGCGCGGAAGACGATATTACCGAGCTTGCACCACGGCGCCAGATCCTCGGCCGCGATAGCTTTCAGACGGTCCTCGACCTGAAGGCGAAGATCGTCAGGCGTCACAAAGTCCGGGACGACGTGGAAAGTCCTGACCTCGTTGAGGAACGACTCCTCGTGACCCTCCCGATCATTGGCCTTCAGGCACCATGTGGCAATCCGCAGACCGCATTTCTCGGCGTGTAGATATTCTGAGTGCGTCGCCGAGAATCGCGACGGCAGCGGCTTGCCATAGCTTCTCCCCAGAATTCCGACGTAGATATCGGAGGTTTCGACCTCGGCTAGGTAGGCATCCTCCGGGTCTGCGTCGCGGCCTCCGAATTGCTCGAACGTCACGGGCGTTCCTCCGAGCGCCCTTACAGCATCTGCGGCCCCCCGTCGTTCATCCGGAAGCTCGCTCATGACACTGGAGATGAATGCTCGCCGCCCATGAGCCCATTCGCGAACGGAATCTTGAGACGGTATTTCCGCCGCCGCGGCACGATCGATTAAGAGCGGCTCCTGCTCGGCTTCCGTCCGGTTCCGCATCCATCCATTCTAGACGGGACGGCGCAGGTCTGCGGTTCGGACGCGGAGCTATCGAACTTGAGGAGGAAAACCTGGAGTCCGCGAGAATGGGCTGATTTGTCGCTCCGGCAATGCAAGACGCGACGTCCGGTTTAGCGACTTTCTAGCTGACCTGCCCACTCTGAACCTCTATGCGTAGAATGTGGGGTCGTGGCTCTGGCTTCTCCTGCCACTTGCAGGCCGCGGAGGCGCGCGACGCCATCGCCGAGACCCCCAAGCTGCACATCGCCAAGATGAAGCCCCTGCAAACCAGAAGGCCCCGTAAACGGCGCGAATTACACAACAGCAATTGTGGCAATCGTGGGAGGAGGGCGAGGCGGGTCGGAAGATCATTGATTGAGTCGCATCTACGAGAGCACTAAGCAGACGTAATCTGAGAAGCGTTGCCGAGGAACCACGCACTATGTCTTTTGTTTTCGACCCACGTGATTTGATCTCGCCACCCTACATCACCTGCCCGAACGGGCACGAGGAATCGTACGGCATTCTTTCGATCGGCGGGACCGGCTATTCACGCCGCTGCAGGGAGTGCTGGGTGACCAATTCGTATCCCCTGCCCAAGTTGACGAAGAAGGTCGTCTACATCGATCAGTTCGCCATCAGCAACATGATGAAGGCGCTGAACGATGAAATGGATAGCCACGCCCGGGCGAAGGCCGACCCGTTTTGGTTGGAGATGTTTGACGCTCTAGAGCGTGTTTCCAAGCTGCAGCTGGTTGTCTGTCCCGT
Source organism: Vicinamibacterales bacterium (assembly GCA_041659285.1). Taxonomy (NCBI): domain Bacteria; kingdom Pseudomonadati; phylum Acidobacteriota; class Vicinamibacteria; order Vicinamibacterales; species Vicinamibacterales bacterium. The sequence goes on from JBAZYO010000011.1 coordinate 193,862, forward strand.
TTCGGGTTCTCACCGAAATGAATCGCTGATGGTGTCCTACTTCCCGGCGTTGAAGCGGATGTATGAGCAACTATCGCACGGCGTTTCGTTTGATGACTCGGCGTACATTGTGGACCGTCAGATTGTGGTCGCCTTAGAGGCCTGGCTCAAGGGCGAAGCACCTGCCCACGACTTTGATGCCGAAAACGTGACAAATGGAGATTTAAACGCTTGGCAGGACAGGCTGATCATCTCCGTAGAGATGGAATGGCCGGCGGAGGTTGTCGAGGGAGTTCGCAGATTCCGGGACAGTGTGAGTGAGAAGGTCGCAGAAGTCTTCAAGTTCTACCAGGAGCAAGGAAAGACACACAAAGACTTTGGTCATTGGTTTGAACACGAGCGCAGCAAGCTATCAGAGACAGTCCCATTGGCCGCTGCGAATTACGCTGCGCGCGTCAAACAGATGCTAACGAGCGGGGAGCTTGACCTGTCGAAGCTGCAACAGTATCGGTCACGCGGCTATGACACGTTTCAAAACATCTGGAGTGTCATGAAGACGAAGGAGATCAAGCCTGAAGACGTGAAGGACAAGATCGACGCATTTCTAACGTCAGACGCGTACAAGGACACGCCAGCCAATCGACTCGGAACCTTGATGTGGGCTGTGATCGCACATCAAGCAGCGAACGGTCGCACCAACCCGCCTAACAAAGGGATGTCCACCGATATAGATACCGTTTCGACGCTACTGCCCTATTGCGACGCAATTTTGGTCGACAGGGAATGCGCCGCCTTGGTTGGTAACATACCGAAGAAGTTCTCGCCTGGATTTGGTACAAGAATCTTCTCGCCGGCTACAAAGACCGAGTTCCTCGCCTATCTCAAGCAGATCGAAACAGAAGCCGACAAGGCCGTCGTCGCGGCCGTGAAGGAGGTCTATGGTGATAAGTGGCTGATTCCCTTCCGGGAGATGTACAACGTTGAACGAGCGCGGCGCGAAAGAGAACGAAGCACTACGGACAAGGCTAGTTCGTAGCACGGGGCTCAACAGTGCTAGGAGGCCGGGCCAACGTGCCGAGGCCAGTTCGGCGGGCACGCCACCGCTGCTTCAAGGGAGGCGTTCCACAGGCTTGATCTCTTCGGCTCTCCCGCCACACTCGCCAACGCCGCTTTCGACACCTGGAAACACAACTTGGCAGTGTGCTCATCCGGCGACAACTCGGAGATTATCTGTTTGATACGGGTGGATGTAGTTCCTAAAGTTGCGCAGCCCGTGACTGAACTTCTTCACATCAGGATGCAGCAGATGCACGCCACATGCATGAAGCGGTAACAATTTACTTGGAGTCTAACGCCTCGGTTTCAGCCGCGGCGGCCCCGTGCTTCTCCGGGCCGCTGTAGGCTGCAAGCCTTGTTGGGCGCGCTTCCATGGCATGCGAGCTTCACACCTCGTCTGAGGCCAGAGTGTGCTTGTCCAAGATCGCCTCGATGCGCCAGCGGTCGACTCCGTAGGTCTCTGCCAGTCGTGCAACCCGTTGTGGTTCAGGTAGCGCTTGGGCACGGCGTAGCGGCTCATAGGGATGCTGCTCTAGCACCCATAGACCGAGTTGGCGCCTGACGTCGTCCTCGCAGACACCTTCGACGACCTCCACCCCCGCATTGCGGAGGATAACCGTGCCGGCGCCGTCCACACGCGGGTGCGGGTCGCGCATTCCAAGCACAACTCTGGCGATGCCGCGCTCGGCTATTGATCGCGAGCAGGAGGGCGTGCGGCCGTGGAATGAACACGGCTCCAAGGTGGAATAGAGGGTCGCACCAACCACGCTATGCCCCCGCCGGTGAGCATCGCGCGCTGCGGCGATCTCTGCGTGATCCTCACCAGGACCGAGCGTATGACCGCAGCCCAATAGCTCGCCACGAGCGCTCACAATCACGCACCCGACCCACGGGTTGTCGCCGGTAGTTCCGTACGCAAGCATCGCCTCCTCAATCGCCAGGCGCATCCACCTTTCGTGCTTTTGGCTCATCGCATCTGGGAGCATAACTTGCCTCAGCGAGGACTCGCTGGCCGTGCCTCGCGAGGGGAGAGCGTCTCCGGTCGGTGAGGCTGGGGTCGTAAGGTTACGGTGGGTCCGCCTGCCCAACCAATAGTAGCCCCGACCGGCACATCGGCCGACACCTTGACCTTCGACCCATCACGGGTGTATATGTCGAAGCACAAGGCATGGTTATCGCTCAGAAGTCGGATCTCCCGCAGGGCACGCTCGACCTGCTAATTCTCAACGTAGTCGCTCTCGGACCCATGCATGGCTATGCGATTGCCCAGCGCTTGCGGCAGGTTTCGCGTGAAGTGGTGAATGTGACGCAGGGGACGCTCTATCCTGCGCTGCATCGTCTTGAAAACCGTGGCTTCCTCGCCGCGGACTGGAAGCAGTCGGACACCGGCCGCGATGCAAAGTTCTATAAGCTGACCGCGAAGGGCCGGACCCACATGGCGTCAGAAGCCGAGAGCTGGCGGCGTCTCGCGCAGGCGGTCGGCGCCATCCTCAAGACGTCGGAGGGCGTGGGATGAACTGGCTCACCCGGTTGATGCGGCATGAGCGGCTTGAAGCCCAGCTCGACGCCGAATTGCGTGATCACTTCGAGCGGCTGGTGCTCGACTACGTACGCGACGGACTGAGCGAACCCGACGCCCGCCGGCGGGCGCGGCTGGAATTCGGCGGGCTCGATCAGGTCAAGGAGGTCTGTCGCGACGCCCGTGGCACGCGTTGGTTCGAGGAGTTCACGCAGGATGTTCGCTATGGCTGGCGCGGGCTCATGCGTAACCGCAGCTTCGCCATCGTGGCGATACTGACGCTGGCGCTCGGCGTAGGCGCCAATACCGCCGTATTCGGCGTCATCAACGCGTTGCTGCTGCGGCCGCTGCCTGTGCCCGATCCAACCGGCTTGATTTCGCTCCAGCGACGAGTCGGCACGCAGGCCGGCGGAAATTTCTCGTATCCGCAGGTACTCGAGCTATCGAAACAGGGTGACCTGTTCAAGCTCCTCTGCGGCTTCGGCCGCGATCAGGTGACCGTCGGGCCTGCCGGCGCGATGGAACCCGCCGTCGTGGCCTGGGTCAGCGGACACTATTACGACACTCTGGGTTTGTCGCCGCAAGCCGGGCGGCTGCTGATACCCGCTGACGACGAGCCGGGTGCATCGCCATCGGCGGTGCTCAGCGATGCGTATTGGACGCGACGCTTCGGCCGCAACCCAGGCGTGATCGGCGAATCGATCCAGATTGAGGGCGTGCCGGTGCCGATCGTCGGCGTCAGCCCTGCGGGCTTTACCGGCGCCAACGTCGGCGAGGCCGTGGACCTAACGCTCGCCATCCAGTCGCGGCTGGTGGTGCGGCCGGATCAGCCGTTCTATACCGGACCGGGAGCGCGCTGGCTGCGGATCCTCGCGCGGCCCCAGCCGGATCTCCCTCAAGACCAGTTGCAGGCGCGGGCCATCGTCGTGTGGCGACAGCTGATGGAAGCCTCGATTCGGCCCACGACCCTGCCGGAGGATCGGCGACGCCTGATGTCGGAGGAGCTCGACGTGTTGCCGGGCCGGACCGGCACCAGCCTGGTGCGTGCCGAATTCCGCTTCCCGCTGCAGATCGCCATGGGCTTTGTGATCGTGGTGCTGCTGATTGCGTGCGTCAACGTGGCGAATCTGCTGCTGGCCCGCGGTGCGACTCGCCAGCGCGAGATCGCCGTGCGCCTGTCGATCGGCGCGGGCCGCGCGCGGATCGTCCGGCAGTTGCTGACCGAGAGCACGCTGATTGCGGTCGGGGGCATGGCGGCCGGCCTCGTGGTGGCATGGATAGGGAGTCGCGCGCTGCTGACTCTGATGGCGGCCGGCCGGGGACTCGAAGGCGCCGGCGCACTTGCATTGAACCTCACGCCGGACTGGATGATGGTGGCTGTCACGATTCTGATGGTTGGCGGCACCACGCTGATCTTCGGGGTGGCACCGGCCTGGCGCGCGTCACGCGTGCAACCGGGCGCCGCGATGAGCGCCTCTGGTCGCGTGGCCGAATCACACGGACGCCTGGGATCGTCGCTCGTGATCGCGCAAGTCGCGCTGTCGCTAGTCCTGGTCATCGGCGCAGGTCTCTTCGCGCGGACGCTGTACAACCTCCGCGCCCTGGATCGCGGCTTCGATGTCACCGATGTCCTGGTGGTCGGGACTTCGGCCCAACGCGCCGGATTCACCGGGCCGAAACTCGCGGCGTTCAACAGCCAGTTGCTGACCTTCATCGAACAGGTCCCCGGCGTACGCGCGGCCAGCGTAGCGGCGATCACGCCACTCGCCGGAGGCGGCATCACCCAGGCTATTGCCGTAAACGGCGTCAGGACTGGGGAAGGCGAGATGCACTTCAACAGCGTGGGCCCGCGTTACTTCGACGCTATGCGGACGCCGATCGTCGCTGGCCGCGACTTTGCGCGCGGCGACGGCCCCGCGGGCCCATACGTGGCGATCGTCAACGAAGCGTTCGTCCGGCAATACATGACTGGACCTCCGCTCGGCCAGCGCGTGTCGGTGCTGGGCTCGGCGCGTGAGATGCAGGTGGTCGGCGTGGTCAAAGACACTGCATATGAAACACTGCGCGAAGCGCCGCCCACGGTTTACTCCGCGCACCAACAACGGCTGGCCGCGGCGACGTTTGTCGTCCACGCGCCTGGCGCGACGGCCGCAGTGGCCTCGGCCATTCGCGCTGAAGTGCAATCGCGGCTGGGCGGTCGACTGCCACGAATCAGCACGCTCACCGATCAGTTGGAAGGCAGCCTCGTGCTGGAGCGGCTGCTGGCGCGAGCGACACTGATGTTCGGCGCCCTCGCACTGGCGCTGGCGGCGGTCGGACTCTACGGGCTGACGTCATACTGGGTCACGAGCCGGACACGTGAGATCGGAGTGCGCGTGGCGCTCGGCGCGCGAACGGCCTGTGTTTTGCGGTTGGTGCTGGGAGACGCGCTGCGAATGGTCGCCTTCGGCGTAGCGGCAGGCCTCGTGAGCGCTTGGGGCCTGAGTCGATTGATCGAGAGCATGATCTTCGGATTGAGCGCGACCGATATCACCACCGTCGCGTTCGCCGTCATAGTACTGGTATTCACCGGATTGCTCGCGGGCCTTATTCCGGCTAGAAGGGCGACCAGAATCGACCCACATCTCGCGCTTCGCAACGAATAAGCGGGGCCGGGCCTGACGTCGGCCGGTTGGAGCATGACTGCACCACTCCACATCGGCTACCCTCTGTCGAATGAGCGACGATGCTCCACAAGAAGAACAGCCATTCGAGCCTTTGCTCTGCGACGACTGTTTTTGCGATTACGGCTTCTCGTCTCGATCGAAGTTCTCAGCGCGCAACCGCGCGAAGCCCTCGGGGTTCCGTTCGCAATGGTAATAGTAATGGTCCGGCTGACCTGCCCGGTCTTTTTCGGACCACCTGAAGCCTGAGAGAATGGCCCCTCGGACCACGAGGGAGCCATGAAGAAGACCCGATTTACCGAAGAGCAGATGGTCACGATTCTGCGGGAGGCGGATGC